>JAZQHN010000206.1:0-4305 GCA_045540615.1 Clostridia bacterium | reverse complement strand
AAATAAGTAATCATCCAACTCCTTTTTAAAGGTCCCCCGGGGTATTTTACTGCTTCGGGGGATTATACCCTAAAGAAATGAGGAAATTGACGTGAAGAAAGTACTTTCATTTTTATTAACTGTAACATTATTGACATCATTATTTTGTGGAATGGCTGTGACCGCAGGAGCAGAAACAGTAAAACAATTTTATGTAGCAACAGACGGTAATGATGCAAACGAGGGTTCTATTTCTGCCCCCTTCGAAACCTTGGAAGCTGCACGTGATGCGGCAAGAAAGATTGAGGGCGAAGTTATTATTAATATCCGCGGCGGGCAATATCATGTAAGTTCTGCCTTGGAGCTGACCGAAGCGGACAGCAATACAACTTATCGTGCTTATAAAGACGAAGAGGTTGTTTTCAATGGAGCAAATGTGCTGAATCCCGCTGATTTTAAACCTATCAGTGAAGAAAAAAAGGCTCTCATTATTGATCAGAAGGCAGCAGCTAACGTGAAAATGATTGATTTGAAAGCGTTGGGAATTACAGAATACGGTTCTGTGAAATGTGTTGGCTTTAATGCAAACAGAGACAGCGGTCAGACCCCTGTTTTATATGTAAATAATAAGATGCAAACCATTGCAAGATACCCCAATGCCGAATATGTAGAAACAGGAGCTGTGCTTGATCCCGGCAAAACCAATTCTGACCAAGGCTGGACCATGCAAGTGGATGCTGCCACCAAAGGCAGAATGAAGAAATGGACTGATGCCAAGGATGTGTGGATGTTTGGTTATTTCATGCACGACTGGGCAGAAAGTAATCTTCCTGTAAAAGAATTCAGTGCCTCAAAGGGAACTGTTACCAGCGGATACAATGGTCACTATGGTATCACCGAGGAACGCCGTTACTACTATTACAACCTGTTGGAAGAATTGGATGCACCCGGAGAATGGTACTTAGACCGTGAAGAAGGCGTGCTTTATCTGTATCCTTCCGAAACCATGGAAACGGTTGAATTTGTTACCTTTGATGATCCGATGATAGTTGTGTTAAACGGAAAAAATATTGCCATCAAGAATTTGAAGTTTGAAAAGGGCTTGGATACGGCAATCAATGCAAAAAATGTTTCTGATTTTGTTGTTGACGGATGCGATCTGAGCGGATTTTCCGGTTACTGTGTTTCTATCAGCGGTGCAAATACAAAGAACAGCGGAATCAAAAACAGCCATATTTACAACGTTGGCGGGGTTGCCGTTTATATGGATGCAGGGGACAGAAAAACCTTAACAGAATCCGGCTGCTTTATCACCAATAACCACATTGAAGATTTCTCTAAAGTGAAAACCACCGATCCGGGGCTTTATGTAATGGGTGTTGGAATTACTATGAATCATAATGAAATTCATAATTCTCCTCATATTGCTATTCGCTATCAGGGAAATGAAATTGCCGTTGAATATAATGAAATTTACGATGTTTGCCGCGATACTGCCGATTCCGGTGCTGTTTATACAGGCCGTGACTGGACCACTCGTGGTTGTAAGATAAATTATAACTACATCCATGATTTGAAGATGATTGACACCAAGACAGGGATGAGAATGCAGGCGGTATATTTAGATGATATGCATTCTTCCACTCAGGTAAACGGCAATATTTTCTACAAGGTTTCTTCTATCGCATTGTTTGGTGGCGGGCGGTATAATGAATTTACCAATAACTTGATTTTAGAATCCGACGATGCTTTCCGTTTTGATGCCCGCGGAACGACCTGGATGGAATGCGGTGAAGGCAGTCAGATCATGAATAATCTGTTAGCAATGCCTTATAAAGAAGGAATTTGGGCTGAAAAATATCCTGAGCTGGGGAATATTTTAAATGATAATCCTGAATTGCCAAAGCACAATGTCATTAAAAATAATGTAACTTATCAAACACCTGATATGGTTTTGGATCAGAACGTAACCACTTACGGTACGGTAGAAAACAATATCATGATCAGCAATACCAAGGGCTTTACTGATTACAAGAATAAAGATTTTTCCTTGGTTGCAGACGGAGAAATCCTGAAAAAACTGCCTGATTTTGAAATTGTTGATTACAGCAAAATCGGTCGCTATGAAGTGACAGAAAAGGATACCGATTTTGAGGCGGAAGGTGCTAATGTGATTACCTTGGTGATTGGTTCTGATAAGCTATACAAGGGAGATGAGATAGTCACCTTAGATGTTCCCGCACAGGTGAAAAATGACAGAACCTTGGTGCCTCTTCGTGCTATTTTTGAAGCATTGGGCGCAACTGTTGATTGGGAGGAAGCAACGCAAACAGTTACTTCTACCAAAGGGGATATTACCATAAAACTTACCATTGGTTCTGATAAGCTTTATAAAAACGATACGGAATTTGTATTGGATGTACCTGCTCAGGTGGTTAACGACAGAACTTTGGTTCCTGTTCGTGCAATCTCTGAAAGCTTTGGCTGTCAGGTAGGCTGGGAAGAGACAACTCAGACGGTTACAATTACAGTAGCTGACTAATAAACAATAGGGAGGTGTAGCAATGTTCTACACCTCTACTAAAAACAACAATGGAGTGAATAAAAAATGAAGTTTGAAGGTATTATGCCGGCGTTGATAACACCTCTGGAACAAGACGGAAAAACCGTTAACGAAAAAGTAGCAAGAGAATTGATTGAATTTCTTCTTTCTCAGGGAGCAGAAGGCTTTTATGTATTAGGTTCTACAGGAGAAGGATTGCTGCTTACCGAAGAAGAAAGACAAAGAATGTGTGAAATTGCAGTATCTCAGGTGAAGGGAAGAAAACCCGTGATCTGTCACGTTGCGGCAATGAATTTTGAAGAAGCAATCCGCCTGACCAAGCATGCAGAAAAAGTGGGTGTAGATGCAGTGTCTGCTATTCCTCCCGTATTCTTTGCTTACCGTCAGGAAGAAATTTACAACTACTATAAAACCTTGGCGTCCTCTTCCAACCTGCCTTTTATTGTTTATAACCATGCCTCTGTAGGTGGCGGAATGAGTGCAGAAACGGTCGCAAAGCTTTATGAAATCGACAATGTAACAGGGGTAAAATGGACCTTGTATAACTATTTTGATATGATTCGCCTGAAGGAAATGACCCAGGGTGAAATCAATATTATCAACGGTCCGGATGAATGTCTGTTAGCAGGACTTTCTATGGGTGCGGATGCAGGTATCGGAACCACTTATAATGTAATGTTACCTCGTTATTTGGAAATTTACCGTAATTTCAAAGCCGGTAACATGGAAAAAGCACAGGAAATTCAGGCATCTGTCGATAAAATAATTCCCTGTATGTTTGAATACGGTGTGATTCCTTCCGTAAAAGCAATGTGCACCATGATGGGATTTGATGTGGGAAATGCAGTAGGCCCTCAGTTGCAGATGACGGATGAAACATATGCTGCGATAAAAGAAAAAGCACTGAATGCAGGTTGGACTTTGGAGGGATAATCTGTTGGAATTGATTGCGCAAATATTGGGATATATTATTACATTTATTTGTATTTTTAATTCTCAATTAAAAAAGAAGTGGCAGATGCTGGTAAGTTCTCTGATTGCAAATTTTTTGAACATCCCCATGTTTTTTATCTTGAACGGAGTGACCAGTGCTGTTACAATCAGTGTGGTTGCCTGTGCCCAATGCGGGATTAACGCGGTGTTGGATTACCACGGAAAACAACCCTCCGTGCGTCAAAAAATAATTTTTACCATTCTTTATTTTGTAGGCGGAATGCTGCAGTATAAAACAGCACTTGATCTTTTCCCTGTTGCGGGATCCATGCTTTTTATGTGCGGAGGATTCCAGAAAAATGCACAGCGTATGAGAGTGTTTGGCTTGCTAAATGCTCTTGTATGGATTATTTATGATTGCATTATCGGAACGACAGCAGTATTTGCACAGCTGTTTTCGTTGATTTCTGTTATTATAGCATTATATCGTTACAGGGAGAAACATAATAACTGAAGGTGAAAGGAGGAATGAATACGATGTCAAAAAATTCAATCAATATGTGTGAAGGTCCTTTGGCTAAGAATATAATTGTATATACCATTCCAATCATGCTGACGGGGATTTTACAAAGCCTATTCAATACAGTTGACTTGATTGTTGTAGGCAGATTTTGCGGTACGGAATCTGTTGCTGCGGTTGGTTCTTCTTCCTCCTTAATTGCTTTAATTATTGCATTGTTTTTAGGGTTGTCAGTAGGAACCGGGGTATCAACCGCCCAGGGAATCGGAGCAGGAAAGTATAGTGATGTGGAAAAAGTTGTACATACTGC
>JAZQHN010000205.1:0-6530 GCA_045540615.1 Clostridia bacterium | reverse complement strand
AGTACCGCCATCAAAGAAGACGTTACCGTAAACATAACCGCCGGTAGTACCGTCGTCGTTAAAGAGACCGTAAGTATGACCACCTTCTAATACGTGAGTAATCTGTTCACTACCGATATTTTCAAAGTAGTTATAACGAACAACGTTACCCAAGGAGAGGGCATTTCTGCCCCAGTAAATCGCACCCATATCGGTTGCAGACTGTGCACCGTTGATGATTTTATTGTACTCAATGGTGGTATCTACCGTATTTTCCAACAAAATTGCACCCTGGCAGAAATCATTGATTTCATTGTAACGGATGGTATTACCTACTGCCTGAGTCACATAAATACCGTAAGGGGTTGTTCTCAACAAGGAGAAGGTATGCAAATTGTTGTTTTCAATCAGGTTGTTCTGTGCTTCCAAATCCTTTATATTACCTTCGTTGAGGCTGATAGCAGAACCGTTTATGTTATAGATATGGTTTCCGGAAACAACAGAATTCTTGATATTTTTCGTCATGGAAATACCATTTCCTGCGTTGCACAGTTCGTTGTCCAATACATTGATGTATTCACAATTTCTGAAGTACAGCAGTGCACCGCTGGTATCCTTCATGGTCAGACCCTTGAAGGTAACATACTTCATGTCATCTGCCAACAGCATGGTAGCACCGGAATCGGAAACAGACATTTCTGCATTTTCCACATCACCAATAGGATAGAAATACATAATTCCCTTTTCACGGTCTACATAATATTCACCGGGTTGGTCAATTTCAGCAAAGATGTTGGAGAAGTAAACCTTATGCTGAGGACCCCAACCTACATCCTTAACAGAACCGTAAGTAGAAGCATTCAGAGAGGTAACAACCTTCTTTTCCACATCAATATTGTCAATCAACAGATTTACCTGTGCCCAGAAGTAAACAACAGCACCGCCAACATATGCGTCGCCCTTCTTGATGTTCCACTTAGCAGAACGGTTTTCAGGGTCGGGATATTCAAACATAATGGGAGTATTGTTTGCATTGATGAGGTTTTCATCAATTCCGTCTTTCTTGGTCAGAGGACGGCATTTTACCAGCATCTGGCTCTGGTCATCATTAGGCCAACGTGCTTCGGTCAGAACAGTATTGTTCATAGTCAGCATCTTGGGAGAATATCCGGAATATCCTCTACCATAAGGCTTGAGTTCATGCATTTCTACACCCTGAGCCTTCAGATCCAGCATATACAGATGGTCTTTTGCATGTTCTTCTACTAATCCGTTCAACAGTTTGGGATCGGTTACCTTCTGAATCTTGGAGGTATCCAATACCTTTCCGCCGGTAAGAACAACCTTTTCCCCATTGTATGCCTGATATACGATAGGACTTTCTTTGGTACCGGAGTCAACCGCGTCAAATTTCAGAGTATCCTTGGTAGGATAGGTTCCTCCCATGATGTTAACTATAACACCGCCCTTAGGAAGAACGCCCTTCATTGCGCGGATGGTTTCCTGTGCTTTGCTGATGGTAGCAAAGGGTTTTTCGATAGAACCGTCATTGGTGTCGTCCCCTTCGGTAGAAACGAAGAAGGTCAATTTGGTGGAAATCTGAACAGGCTCAGAAACCAATTCAGCACCGGGTACACCATAAATATCTTTCGGAATCACACGGATTCTCATCCATTTTCCTGCATCTGCATTCTTGATGATATATTCCTTGTCTGAGGATGTCTGAACGGAAGTATAAGGACCGCTTTCGGCATCTGCAGTTTCGAAAATAACATCGGAATTTCCTTCTTTAATGTCACTTTCAGACTTCACATATTCATAAGATACAACCAGCTTGTTGGAAACATCAAAGCTACCTGCAACCTTCAAATTCTTTGCAGAAGGAGCAACAGTTTTGGGAACAACTGCTGTCGTTTCGGCAGATTCTTCAGAAGCACCGGCTTTGGGTTCAACATCACTGACAGGAGTTACGATAACTCTCAGCTGTTTGCCAAGCATAGCTTCAGGAATCTCATAAGTTTTTGCAGTAGCATTTGTGATGTCCTTCCAGCCGTCCGCTTCCTTGGACTGCCATTGATAGTTGATAGAAACATTGTCATCGTTAATATCGGTTGCTTTTGCATTGGCAGTCAGAGTTTCTCCAACCTGAACAACACCGTCAACACTGAGGCTTTCTATAACAGGAGCTTCTTCTACCAAAATCTTCAGTTCGCCTGCTTCGGTAACAGAAGTTAATTCCGCAGTGGTTCCGATGGATGCACCGTTGAATAAAATCTTATCGATGACTGCACCGTCTTTGGTAGTAATGGTGAAAACAGCAGGAGTGGTGCTGTTATAGGGAACCATTGCTCTACCGCCGTTTGCAATCTTTTTCTTATCGTAGCTTACAGATACTTTCGCATCATTATAAGAAAGGGTTACGGGCTTGCGAACGGTTTTTGTGATTGCCAAATCGTCGATTCCGATTTGACCGTTATAAGAAACGTTTGCACGAACATAAGTAAAGCTGAGCTCATCATATTTGGGATTGAATCCGCTGGGACTGTTGGGAATTGCGTTGGGCAATTCATAAGTCACAGTCTTTACTTCCTTACCGGTGCTGTCGTAAATGTACAGCTTTGCGGTTTTGGGAGTGGAATCCAGATTGTATACATGTTTATAAGTATACCATGCGTCGGGATTGAATACCCAAGGTTCGTCAGAAACAGTCACACTTGCTTCGGTATCACTGCTTGCACCGGGTTCTCTCCAACGCCAATGGAACAGGATATCCGTCTTTACAGTATCAGTTCCCACTACCTTTACAGGAGCAAATCCAAAGCCCATGAAGCAATTGGGGTTAGCGCCTGTGGATTTGGTATAGTACAAAGATGCTTGAGTGCTGTAAACATTGGCAGTTGCCCCTACTGTGTTGTATCTCTGCTTGTAGGAAACGGTATATTCCCCTTCTTTTCCCATTGTTTTGTTATCAGGAATCAGATAGAAGGCTTTCATCCGTTCAGAAGGAGTGGCTGTTGCAAGCCAGTATTTGTTTACACCGTCATCAACCACATACTGACCTGTTGCCTTTACTGCTTCTTCCAGAGCAACACCATCTTGGTCTTCGTAGGTCAAGGTTGACTGAATGAAATCAGTTTCAGCAGGTTCTTTGTAAGGAGTTACCGCTTCGGTGGGCTGAGAGGAGAAGGGAGTTCCTTCTTTCGGCTCATTATCACTGTAAGGAGTTACAGTAACTCTCAGCTGTTTCCCAAGAACACTTTCGGTAATTTCGTATTCCCTATCGGTTGCACCTTTGATGGGTTTCCATTCGGCGCCATCTAAAAATTCCCACTGATATTCTGCAGAAACCTTATCTCCGTCACCGTCTGTGATGACAGCAGTTGCAGTTAACACATCAGTTACCTGAGGAGTCCCTGTTACGGTTACACTCTTTACTTCGGGAGCACCCTTTACCAAAATATCAATGGTGGTATCTCCCTTTACAGAGGTTACTTCAAAGCTGGTGGTTCCGGTAATTTCTTTCCCGTTTACCAAAACCTTGCTGACTTCATTGTCACCCTTAGGAGTTACGGTAAACTTGGCAGGAGTGGTAGAATTGTAAGGAATGGGGAAGGTTTCACCGTTCTTTACTTCTTTTCCTTCGTAGCTTACAGAAACTTTCGCAGGGTCGTAGTTAACAACAGCAGGTTTTGCTGCAGTTCTTACGATTTTGAAATCGTCAATTCCAACCCAGATAATGGTAGCAGAAGCATTCAGATAATACCATTTCATATTATCGTAAGAAATGGTCTTGTCTTTTCCAGGAACGGTAGTAGGCATATCATAGGTCAGTTCTTTTACCAAAGTAGTGCCTGCTGCATCATAAATCTGCATGGTAGCCTTTTTGGTATCCAAGTTATAAATATAACGGAAGGTATACCAAGTTGCAGCATTCAGATAAAAAGCTTCTCCAACTGGAGTATCTAC
This sequence comes from Clostridia bacterium, assembly GCA_045540615.1. GTDB lineage: Bacteria > Bacillota > Clostridia > HGM11514 > HGM11514 > SIG438. Next base: position 2,585 of record JAZQHN010000205.1, on the reverse strand, counting down.
CAGAGTTTCACCGGAAGAACGTTTTCCGTATCTGAAATGGAAATTGGGGGTTACCAGTACCTGCTTATAGTCGTTGGTACCATAATTCACCTGCAATTTAAATCCAACCATGGGATAATCGGAACCGGAGTCGTTGTGCTTGAGATAGGTACCGTAGGATGCGCTTCTCGCAGTATGAGAAATACCATAGGTATAAGCCTTATACTCAATCATGTACTCCCCGCCGTTTACCAGGGGTTTTTCAAACATATTACTTGCATACTGATCCCCCTGATGCAAGTAGCCTGTGGTAGCGTTTACCTTGTAGAAAACGTTACCGTTTGTTTCTGTTGCATAAAACTTGCTGTCTGTTGCCAGATCACTATAATCAATGGTTTCAACCACTGTCTCATAATAATCTGTGTTGGTGTAATCCACATTTTCCGCAAATGCTGTCATAAAGCTTAAGCACATTGCCAAAACAAGGATTACAGATACTACTCTTTTTCCTTTCATTTGAGTTTCCTCCTTTAAAATATTATTGTATCACAAAGCCTAAATCCTCCGAAATGGTTCGGAAGGATTTAATGACCATATGGTGATCATAGTAATCCTCGATTTCCGGCTCGAGTTTGCCGAATTCCAAACGGAATGTTTCAAAAAGTTCTTTTGCCTTTTCATTGTCCCCTGTTGCTTTTACAGAGAGGAATTCTCCTATATCCTTCAGATACAAACCGTAGTAATAAAGCAATTTACGGGATATTGCCTGAAGGGCAGGTAAGGGCTTGTTCATCTTTTGGGCAAGAGCAACTGTTTTTTCGGACAATTCTGCCGATTTTTTCAATTGTTCCGCCTGTTCAGCATTCACATAACTTCCCTGTTCATTTCCTTTGTGTCCTGCCGTGAAGAGATAGTCAAACACTTCGCCAATTTCATCGAACAAAGATAGTGCTTCCTCTGCCCAATCCCCGTAAGCATAAGAGAAATAATCCTTTCTCAGCTCTTCCAAGGGAGTGGATTCATCAAAGAGATTTCTTGCATGAGAATAGAAGGTATGTCCGTTGGGGAAAGCGTGGCGAGGACAAATAAAATGAATAAATCCTTGAAATCCATCCTTTTTATATGCCTGCAAATCTTCGGCCAAACGATAGGGAATATAGTTTCCTGCAACATCCAGGAACAAATCGCACCAAAACATATATTCAAATGCAAAGCTTTCGCCGTCAAATGCCCGTTTATAGTCGCGGAATTGAGCAAGTGCCTCATCCAAATCCTTTGCCATTTTATTATTGTTCAAAGAAAATTCAGGCAAAATCACAGGCTCATCATTAGTTCTTAAGCTATAAGCCTTGGTTCTTGAGCTATACCCTGTTGCCGTAACAAAACGGTCGGGATGTTTGATTTTTTCAAACAAAGGCGCAAAAGTTGCATCTACATATTGGATAAATACAATCTTGGTATCAAGATTTTCCTTTGTCAACGCCTCGTCAATTTCGTTCATCCAGAGCACATACCAGTCAGACGGACGCCGGCTCCGACAATTTTCACATTCACAGTAATTGTTCATGCCATCTGCCATCCAAACATGAAGAAAATGTACGTTGGTATGAGTTTTTGCATAGTTTACCACATACTCGGTACAACGACGACGAGCCTCAACGTTTGACATACACAAATTGGTATTGGTAGGAATTCTGCCAAACAGTTTTCTTTCGCCATTCATCAGTGCAAGGAACTGTCTTGCATCTTCCGGAACATCCTCGTCATCCATTGCCCAGCGAGCTGATGCATCCATACCGATACCATCTGTTAAAATACCATGTCCCAAGGCGTGGAGAATGAGTCCCCGTTTTTGAATTTCTTCTTCACATTCCTTGGTCCACTGTAACATCTGAGGTTTAGAAACCGAATCCAACCCTCTGTTTTCCTGATTAAACAAATGCTCATAATGCCGTTCATAAAAACCATATGGCAATCTCCATTGGAGCATTACCGTGTTCATTCCCACTTTGGGAGTAAATTCCACCATATCAAGCAGGCTTTTCTGAGAAATAGAACCTTCGTTGCACCATCCCCGAACCCGTGTGGTTGCTTTGTGGCGGTAAGTAACAGGCTTTATCTCCTGCATGGGAACAAATTCACCGCTTTTTCCGGGCATCAGCCAACGGCAACCGTTCTGACGAAGGTATTCATATACCGCCAGCAATACGGAACGGTAATTATCCCCTGCAATGATTCCGCCCGACTCATCCGTTTTGATATAGAGAATATCGTCAAGCTCTGTATCTTCCGCATCAGACACATCCAACCCGAAATCCTGCATCAGTCCAAGACGAAATCCATCCTGTGCATCAGGGTTGTAGGCAATTTCGATCAAGCCTGCATCAGGCATCATCATGTGCAGATATTTCCGTAATTCCATTGCTGCATAATCAATGGTATCATTAGAAGTGATTTTGTAAATTTCCACAATCATCACCCTTTCTCAGATATCAATCATTATTATACCACATTCAGACAAAAAAAGCAATTTCCATTTCGCACCTTCCGAGGCAAAATCCTTCCTTTTTGGAAATGTTTTGAGGAAATTTTTGTTTTAAAAAAAG
>JAZQHN010000204.1:0-2408 GCA_045540615.1 Clostridia bacterium | reverse complement strand
GTCATTGGGATTAAATACCCAAATAGCATTATCAACCCCTTCTTCTTGAAAAATTCGATAAAAGCGTTTCCAAACCTCAATATAAATATCCGGATCCCCTAATACCGTTACACCGGAATAGTTGGTCCAATCAGAGTTCATTTCGTTGTTCAAACGAAACAGAAACGGATGTCCGAATTCTTTTGCACCTCTTGCCATATTACGAATCGTTTCATCTTCCAAACCACGATACACGGAAAGCTGGGGTGTAAATCCAAATAATTTTTCATTACTGTAGCCGGACAACTGACAGGTAAGCTCTACCATTTTTCCCTCCTCGTAATTTTTTCTCATAAAATCAATCGGAAATTCATCTCCGTATGGTAGATAATACAGCACGAGCGGAAATTGATAATCCAGTTTTTCTTCCAACTCCGGAATGATGGTGTTGATTCCTTCTGTCAACATTTTGTCTGCAAAAATCCCCCATTTTACCGAATCAGAGGATTGTAATTTTTTATAAAATTCTTTTGTTTCTTCCGACCAATTTCCAGGGATAATCGGGCTATGTTTTCTTGTATAACTTCCTTTTTCCTGAGAACGAAAATAAGAGAAGCTATCCAGCAATTTTTCCATTCTCTCTTTGACAGGATAATTTTCAGGATAACGAAGCATTATGCGATAAAAAAGTTTAGTATTGGTAGGAATAAATGCGTAAGCGTAATGTTCTTCTCCTCCTACCGAAAACCAATAACCGCCATGTTTCGTCTCTGTTATGGGATATGTGAGTGTTAAATTATTTTCCCTCAAATGGGTTTCGTCCGTCATAAAACGGTCAAAATACCAACTACAATAATGTTTTGTATCTTCTTCGGTGGAATACTCTCTTGAAATACGAATAAGCAAATCCTCTTCCTTGATTTCGGAAACCAATAACGAACGAGAAAGATCAATGATTGCATTTTCTGATATTTCAATAGAAAATCCGTTTGCAAAATCAAAAAATCGTTTTCCATATTCCGTTTTTGTCAAAAGATAATTTGAATCTTCTTCAAGGATAAATTCAGTATTTTGTTGATAACTTGGCAATCTCCAATCACATAATGCAATTTTCAAAAAATCCTTCCATTGCAATACAATTGGATTTTGAGCACGATACAAAGAAAAAAGCACACTTATCCCTACAACACTAATCAATATAATCATACAAATACCAAAGAAAATTTTTTTCATATAATCACCGCTTTTTATATTAAAAACATCTCCGAAACAGGTTCGGAGATGTTATATTTATAAAACACTATTTAAAAATTGTTTTGTTCTGGGATCCTGAGGATGGTCAAATACTTCCTCCGGAGCACCGTCTTCTACAATATTCCCATCGCACATAAAAATTACACGGTTTGCAACTTCCCGGGCAAATCCCATTTCATGAGTCACGACCACCATTGTCATTCCTTCTTGTGCCAACTGCTTCATGACAGCCAAAACTTCTCCTACCATTTCAGGGTCAAGAGCAGAGGTAGGTTCGTCAAACAACATAACATCAGGGTTCATACAAAGTGCGCGGACTATGGCAACTCTCTGTTTTTGACCGCCTGATAGCTGAGAAGGATAAGCATCCTTCCGGTCTGCCAAACCAACCCGTTCCAATAACTCCATTGCTTTTTTCTCTGCATCCTCTTTAGACATTTTTAAAAGCTTCATGGGAGCTAATGTCATATTGCGAAGAACAGTCATATGAGGGAATAAATTAAATTGCTGAAACACCATCCCCATTTTTTGACGGTGGATATTAATATTCACCTTAGGGTCTGTAATATCAGTCCCTTCAAAAAATACTTTTCCTGAGGTTGCTTTCTCTAAAAGATTCAAGGAACGAAGAAAGGTGGATTTTCCCGATCCGGAAGGGCCGATTACAACTAACACTTCCCCTTTTTTTATATCGGTAGTAACCCCGTCTAACGCTTTTATTTTTCCGTCTTTATAATGCACCTTTAAATCTTCAGTACGAATTAAAACGTTATCGTTCACTGTTCTTCAACCTCCTTTCAAGCACATCAACAAGCCATGTAAAGAACATTACCATAACAAGATAAATGGCTGCAATAGCAAGCAAAGGCCAAAAGCTCTGATAAGTAATTCCGCGGATGATATTGGCACCTCTTGTTAGATCGGTTACTCCAACATATCCGGCAATTGCAGTCTCTTTTAACAACACAATAAATTCATTTGCCAATGCAGGCAAAATATTTTTGAAGGTTTGAGGTAGTACAATATACCACATGGTTGTGATATAGTTAAACCCAAGAGAACGACCTGGTTCAGTTTGACCGATATCAATGCTCATAATACCGCCTCTGATAATTTCAGCCACATATGCGCCGGAATTAATTCCAAAAGCAATGATTCCACACAGCATTTTATTA
>JAZQHN010000203.1:0-2404 GCA_045540615.1 Clostridia bacterium | reverse complement strand
GAGAAAACGGAACGGGAAAAAGTACTTTGCTCAAAGGAATTGCAGGCTTACTTAAGCCAATTGATGGTAGCTTGACTTTGAGTGTTCAAAAAAATGAAATTGGATATTTGCCCCAAAAGACGGAAATACAAAAAAACTTTCCTGCGTCAGTGGAAGAGGTAGTACTTTCCGGTAGATTGAATCAAAAAGGATGGCATCCTTTTTTTACCGGAAAGGACAAGGATGTTGCAAAGAACGCTATGGAAAAATTGGGAATTTTCTCGTTGAGGAAAAAATGCTTTGGAGAACTTTCAGGAGGGCAACAACAGCGAGTGTTACTCGCAAGAGCGCTTTGCTCTGTTTCAAAGCTTCTTCTTTTGGACGAACCTGTCTCCGGACTTGATCCAACTGCATCAGGGGAGTTTTACCGTATGTTAGAAGAATTGAATCGTTTGGGAATAACGATTATCATGGTTTCTCACGATGTTCCCGCAGTATTACAATATACAAGCCATGTTTTGGAACTGGGGTATGATTCGATATTTTTTGGGACAACAGAGCAATACGGAGGTGAGCAATCATGACAGTATTTTACGAAATGTTTTCTTATCCTTTTATGCAAAGAGCATTGATTGCAGGATTGCTGATAACTTTATGTGCCGCGTTATTAGGGGTGAGTTTGGTTTTAAAGCGTTATTCTATGATTGGAGACGGATTGTCTCATGTGGGATTTGGCACATTGGCAATAGCAACAGCATTCGGATTTTCACCTCTGCCTGTGACTATTGCGGTGGTTATGATAGCGGCGGTTTTGCTGTTGCGGCTGAATGAATCCAATACCATTCGAGGAGATTCAGCTATTGCAATTTTGTCGACAGGTTCTTTGGCTTTGGGTATCATGGTAGTGTCTCTTACTTCCGGAATGAACACTGACGTGACCAATTATTTGTTTGGAAGTATTCTTGCCATGAGTCGGGAGGATGTGTGGCTGAGTGTGATTCTGGCAATTATTTGTCTGACCTTGTTTTTATTTTTTTATCATCGGATTTTTGCAGTTACCTTTGATGAAACCTTTGCTCGTGCTACCGGAATTCATGTGGAAGGATATCATCTTTTGATTGCACTATTAACCGCGGTAACCGTTGTTTTAGGTATGAGAATGATGGGGTCTCTTTTGATTTCTGCCTGCATGATTTTTCCCGCTCTCTCTGCTATGAGAATTTGTAAAACCTTTCGGGGTGTAACGATTACGGCGGTTTGCCTGTCTGTTGTTTCTTTTTTGACAGGATTGATTTTGTCTTATCTGTATGCAATTCCCACAGGAGCGGGAATTGTTATGATCAGTGTTTTGTTTTTTATTTTATTTTCATTGATTGGTGTATAATATTCGCTGTGAGTGTTTGAAGATTCCATAGTAACGAAAATACTGTTTTAGAGGAATACCATTTGAACCATGAAAAACCGTATAAAATCATCTCATTTTTATGGCGGAGAAGGTGGGATTCGAACCCACGTGCCCGTGAAGGTAAACGCATTTCGAACTGTTAGACAGTGTTTTTAGATAGAGTAAATAAGCGGAAGTTAAAGGAACTTAAAAAGCGATAAAAACCGCATAAAATAAGAGCTTTGAGGAGTTGAAAACCTTCAAAGCCTTTGCTGTTCTGGCATCTTTCATATTGCCACATTTTGATGCATTTTTTGGGTTTTCGCTAGAAAAGTGCTAGAAAAATGTTAGAAAAAATTGTGGATTGTTTTGGCGTTATTGAAATACCGATGAATATATAGTATAATTGATGCAGAGGTGATTTGATGAACAGACCGCACATAATCTGTCATATGGTGACATCAATAGACGGAAAAGTTACGGGAGATTTTTTGTCCCGAACGGAATGTGAAAAGGCTACGGATATTTATTATGAGTTAAATCGTGAGTATAACAAAAACGGCGCAAGTGGTTTTATTTGCGGTCGTGTGACGATGGAAAGCGGTTTCACAGGTGGTTGGTATCCTGATTTGACAAGGTACGAGCCTGTCGAGAACAAAGATGATTATATTCCTGATAATTTGTCGGGGTTCTATGCAGTAAGCTTTGACCCCAAGGGTAAGCTTGGATGGAAAATCAACAAAATAATTGACGAAGATCCCGGATACGGCGATGCACAAATAATAGAAGTTTTGACAGAACAGGCAGACAGTCGTTATCTTGCCTATCTTCAAAGTATGGAGATTCCATATATCTTTGCAGGCAAAAACAAAATTGATGTTAAAATCGCTCTTGAAAAGCTTAAAGCCCTTATGGGTATAAACTCTATTCTTTTAGAGGGCGGTAGCATTGTAAACGGTTATTTTCAGCGTGCGAATGTGATTGACGAGCTTAGTCTTGTTGTCGCACCGATTGTTGCAGATGCTGAGGATAAACCGTTAT
>JAZQHN010000202.1:0-6775 GCA_045540615.1 Clostridia bacterium | reverse complement strand
GGAATCAGGGTTTTGCAGACCCTTGCCTTACCACTTGGCTATGTCGCCTTATAAATGGAAGGAGTTTAATTACTAAACTCCTTCCATTTGTTTATGGAGCGGATTACGAGGCTCGAACTCGCTACCTCCACCTTGGCAAGGTGGCGCTCTACCAGATGAGCTAAATCCGCAAAATTGGTGCCTTCGGTCGGAATCGAACCAACGACACGAGGATTTTCAGTCCTCTGCTCTACCAACTGAGCTACAAAGGCATATTATAGTGGCGACCCGGAAGGGGCTCGAACCCTCGACCTCTAGCGTGACAGGCTAGCGTTCTAACCAACTGAACTACCGGGCCACATCCCATTTTGGTGATACGACAACCGCCATATCCCACGTTGTTCCTGCCCGATGATTCCTTTATCGCCGCAACAACAATAAAGATTATAGCATGGTTTTTAATAAATGTCAATACTTTTTTGAAAAAAATTTAAAAAAAATTTCAGATTGGAAAAAAAGGTTTTACTTTCTGCGGAATTTGTAGTATAATAGAATCATAGAGTGAGGGAAAGAGATTGGTGGTACCATGAAAAACAAATGGTTGAACATTGTTGCATCTGTTTTTGTAACAGGTTTATTATTTTCCTATTTTTTAAAGACAATTGATTTAAAAGAAGCGGTAGGATATCTGAAGCAAATTCGTCCGGGATGGTTGGCGGTTGCGGTTGCTTCCTATTGTTTGACTTATCCTGCCCGTGCCTTTCGGATTTATTTTCTGACCAGACATTCAGGGAATCCTGGTTTTTTTCCTACTCAGAGAATCTGTTTCCGTCATCAGTTTTACGGACGGATTATTCCTTTTAAAGTAGGCGATTTATCCTTGGTATATTTATTGAAAAAAGCGGGAGTCTCCATGGGAGAAGGAGGCGCGGTGTTGCTTTTGATTCGTTTGTTTGACGGGGTTATCATTCTCCTTTCTTTTTTAATCTGTAATTGTTTTGTTAATATGGATATTTTGCCCGAATGGGTACCGCTGCTTATTCTTTTGTTAGCAGTCGGTGCGGTATTTTTATTTCCTGTTTTACTGAATCGGTGGGACGGACTTTTGAAAAAACTGCCTGAAAAATGGTATGGTGTGATTCGGAATATTAAAATGATGGTTACCCAATCGGTAGCGACTCCCAAAAACTTTTTGGTCATTGGCGGAGTAAGCTTAGTTATGTGGTTTTTTGTTTATTTATCAATGCACGGAGTAGTGCTTGCATTTTCACAGCCCGTTTCTTTTTACGAAACGGTTGTTGCATCTTTTCTTGCCAGTGCGGCAGCCTTTTTGCCTATTAACGGCATTGGCGGATTCGGTATGGTAGAGACAGGATGGACTTTGGGTTTTACCCTTCTGGGCATGGAACGGACGATAGCTGTTTCTTCAGGAGTGGTTTCCAATACCATGAGTTTTATTATCATTTGTTTCTTTGGCATACTTTCTTACATCACGGTTAACAGGAGGAATCAAAATGTATAAGATTATGTTTTTTATGGAGGATGCGGAAGCGGTACAAAACCTAACCTCCATGCTGCCGGAAGAATTTTTTTCTTCAGGCTCTTATCACGATGTGAAAGAGGCGTTAGATAAAATAGAGCAAGATAGTACGGATGTGGTGATTATTGATACTGATGTCCGTCAGGAATTGGGAATGGAGCTGATTCGTAAGCTTTCCAAAAAGAAAAAAAGTCCTGTTATTCTGATGCTTTGCGATTATAGAGAAATGGAATATGCGAAGAAGGCGTCTGACTATGGGGTGGAATATTATCTTCTTAAGCCTGTTCGTTTAGATGAATTTTCTTACGCGGTTTCTTCTATTAAATTGGATTTAGACCGTCGTAATATTGCCCGTTTGCAACACATTAATTCTCTTAACTTTGAGCAGTTTCTACCTATGTTAAGAGAACAGTTTTTCAGCGGCTTGGTTTCGGGAGAACGGTTGAACAAGGATGATTTGTTGGAAAAAATCAATCAATTAAAGCTGGATATTGACATCTATCGGTTTCCGTGTGCAGTAATTGAGGTTCATATCATTGAATTTGAGCAGTATATGAAAAATAATTGGAAATATGGCCGAGATGCTTTATATACTGCCATTAAAAATTTACTGAATGACAGCAGCAGATTTTCTTATCAGCTTGTGGAAAGCAATCAGGAACGGTGTCGGTTTGTTCTGATTGCAAATGAAGCTTTGGGTCAAACAGAATTTCAGACAGAGCTTGATCAGCAAGCGGGAAAGGATACGGCATCTGCGTTTTCTTTGTTTGGTGTAATATTGCTTATCCGCCCTGTTGCTACTTTTGCAAATTTGATTGAGTTTGCAGATCAGATGAGAGGGAACAGAGAACTGGAAGAAGTCCTTCGGATTCGTCATAATACAGCAACAGAAACGGATAATATCAGTAAAATGGTGTTCTGTCTGCGTCAATCAAGAGTGATGGATGCCAGAAAAATAGCAGGGCATTACATGGAAGAGCTAACCACTTTTTCTGACAAGGATGTGGCACGTTTCTTATTCCATATGTCTATGATTGTTTGCCGGCAGATGTTTCCGGGAGATGACAGAATGAGACTCAGAACCATTCAGATGCTCAAGGATGTGGAACACAGAGAACAGTTAAAGGAAAATCTGATGCAATTGTTAGGAGAATATGCAGAAGCATTTCGCAGAAATTTGTATCGTTCGGATGAGGTGGTTATTCAAAAAGCAAAGCAATATATTTCGGAGCATTGCCAAGAAGATGTTTCTTTGGATGAGGTTGCTGAAAGTGTTTTTTTGACTCCTGTTTATTTCAGTCGGTTCTTTAAAGATAAAACAGGAGAAAATTTCTCGAAATTTGTTACCAGAATGAAAATGGAAAAGGCAATTGAGCTGTTTCGCCACGGAAAGTACAAAATTTATGAAGTGGCAAAGATGGTGGGCTATAAAAATGCCAAGTATTTTTCTAAGTTGTTTAAGGAATATACCGGATTTTTGCCCAGAGAATATATCCGCACCGTTTTGGGACAGGAACATGCAGAATGACTTTTGTGAAATATGACAGAAGAAAAATCGGCTTTTTTTTCACATTTCCGACAAAAAAATTATGCAAATCGGAACGGTTCGCCGAAAAAAGTTAAAAATATATAACAAAAGTAAAAATTATACCCTTTTTATCCGTATGGTAATTATGCTATAATAGTAGTGATGTTTTAGACTGTCTTTGATTTATTTATGAAAAAGACACAAAAAAAGCCTGTGTCCGGGCTTTAACCGGGCAGACATGTTTTAAATTCATTGGGAGGTGTACTTGTTGGCTACACAACAAACAGCAAACGTAAACTTGCCGGAAAATTATGTACCAAAACGGTATTCGGCATGGCACACATTTAAGAAGAACTGGACTTTGCTTTGTCTGGGTCTTCCGGCACTTTTGTATCTTTTGGTTTTTAACTACATACCCATGGTTGGTATTATCATTGGTTTTAAAAACTTTAAGTACAACCAGGGAATGTTCGGCAGTGACTGGGTAGGTTTGAATAACTTCAAATTCTTCTTCGAGTCTTCTGATGCATGGCGTGTAACACGTAACGCATTGGGTTACAATGCTTTCTTTATTGTATCCGGTGTGGTTGTATCTGTTATTATGGCATTGCTTTTGTATGAGCTTTCCAACAAAATTTTGATTCGTTTTTATCAGATTACCATGTTTATTCCCCATTTGCTTTCTTGGGTTGTTGTTGCTTACATTTTGTATGCATTCCTGAATGTTCGTTCCGGTATGCTGAACCAGTGGGGAACCGAGTTTTTAGGTTGGGCAAAGCCAATTGACTGGTATAATGAGCCGGGACCCTGGGTTTTCGTCATCCCCATTGCCCATATCTGGAAGAGCGTTGGTATGAATGCTTTGGTTTACTATGCAAGCTTGATGGGTATTGATACTGAGTACTTTGAAGCTGCTTCTATTGAAGGTGCAACCCGTCCTCAGATTACAAGATACATCACCTTGCCTTTCCTGTATCCTACTGTTACTATTTTGACTATTTTGGCAGTCGGTAAAATATTTAACGCCGATTTCGGTATGTTCTATCAGTTGCCTATGGGTTCTTCTATGGTACTGCCCACTACCGACGTTATCGAAACCTTTACCTTCCGTGCATTGCAAAACGGTAGTATGGGTTTGTCTACAGCCGTAGGTTTGGTACAATCTATTGTAGGTTTGTGCTTGGTTCTGTTGACAAACTGGATTGTAAAGAAAATTAATCCCGAAAATGCATTGTACTAAGAAAGGAAGGTGAATCGGTTTGGCACAGGTAGTTAGAAAATCAGAAAAAATCAGTAAGATTATTATTCATGCTTTTTTCATTATTTTATCTTTTGTATTTATCATCCCGATTTGGACGTTGTTTTCAATTTCCGTTACTTCGGATGCAGATATTGTAAACTTTGGTTATCAGTTGTGGCCAAAAACAATCGACTGGGGTGCATATAAATATATCTTTACAAGTGCAGCAGATATTCTGACTGCGTATAAGGTTACCATTATTATTACTGTAGTAGGTACTGTTTTGTCCACCGTTATCGGTGCAATGTGTGCATATACCATTTCCAGACAGGATTTCGCTTACAAAAGTAAAGTAACATTTTATATGTTCTTTACAATGCTGTTTGGTGGCGGTATGGTTCCCAGTTATATTTTGATGACCCAGTACTTGCATGTACAGAATACCTATTGGGCTTTGATTCTGCCCGGTATGATTAGTGTTTGGAATGTTTTCATTATGCGTACCTTCTTCCAGCAGATTCCTTCTTCTATTATCGAGTCTGCTACCATTGACGGTGCCAGTGAAATGAAAATTTTTATCAGTATTATCGTTCCTTTGTCCACTCCTGCTTTGGCAACCATCGGTTTGTTGCAGATGTTGGGTTACTGGAATGCATGGACACCTGCAATGCTGTACATTACGGATCAGAAATTATATCCTTTGCAGTATTTGTTGCAGTCAATGCTTCGTAACATGCAGGAAATCATGAAGAACATTGAAATGACAGGTAATACGAACATGGTTGACCTTTCCAAGCTGCCGATGGAAAGTATGCGTATGGCAATGGCAGTATTGGCAGTTGGTCCTATCCTGTTGGTATTCCCGTTCTTCCAGAAATATTTTGTACAGGGTCTGACTGTAGGTTCTGTAAAAGGTTAATAACAATTGATTGAAAGGGGTAACGAGCGCCGAGAGTTGAGAAGCGTTGGTTGCCCCTTTTTGATTTTAAGGAGAAAATTTTATGAGTTGTTATATGAAAACAGAACAAGGCTGTTTGATATTCGGAAACGATTTTTTTGAACGTATGATTCGAATTGATGGTTCTGTTCCCATGAGTTTGCAGATGAGGGATAAAAAGACAGGAAAGATATGGAAAGGAAATAGTGAGGTTTCCATATTTCATTTATCTGAGGGAGAAAGCTACGTATGCCATGCCCACAGCAGACAATCGGGAATAGATGGATTAAGGGTGGTTTTGCAGTGCTTTGGAGAAAATCACGCGGTGGAAGTCAGCTTCTTACTGTTTGAGGACAGTCCTTTCTTTTCTACTCATTTATATGTATCCGGGCAATTAAATCGTCAACCTTCAGAAGAGCAACAACTTGCAGACGGAAATGAAAATGCGGTCATTGTAAAAAAATTTGAAAAGGAGATGATAGCCGAGGCAGATAGTGTGGAAGGCTTTGGTTTGAGCGACCTTCACCTACAGGTGAAATCTGTTACATTAAAGGATGTTACCGATCGGTATAATAATTTAGTAGAACAGCGGGAGGAATGGTTATATTCCTTCGGCAGACAGACCTTTTACGGTAGTCTGTTTCAGGTTACCAATCCTTTGGATCAATTTGGTTTAACGATAGTAAAGGAGGCACCCTGTCCCGGAGCACGGTTGAATCAACAGGGGGCGGATGCGGTATGTTATCCGGGAGCGTATTTTTGTATACGCGGAAGCGGTCTGGATGACGGAGTGTTAGATAAAGACGGCGATTTTTGTTATGGTACAGCTATCGGTTTTTGCACCGGAGAACAGGCTTTTATAGAATATAAAAAATTTTATCAAAAGGTTTGTTCAGAAGAAACTTATGTAATGTCTAACACTTGGGGTGACAGAAATCAGGATGCCGCTGTTTGCGATTCTTTTATCCGTAAAGAAATAGATTCCGGAGTGGAGATAGGGGTGGATGTGGTACAGATTGACGATGGCTGGCAAAAGGGAGTTACTGCTAATTCAAAGCTGGCAACATCTGCTGCATGGGGAAGTTATTATGATACTCTGCCTGATTTTTGGGCGGTGAATACGGAAAAATTCCCCTTTGGATTAAAGCCTGTTTGTGATTATGCCAAAGAAAAAAATGTAACAATCGGTCTTTGGTTTTCTCCGGATTGTACTCATTCTTATGCTAATTGGCGACGGGATGCTGAAACAATTTTAGATTTATATCGCCGTTACGATGTTTGTTATTTTAAATTGGACGGTATCCATCTGAAGGACAAAAAAGGAGATCGGAATCTCCGTCGTATGGTAGAAATGGTACGTTATGAGTCAGAGGGTGCAGTAGATTTTAATTTTGATATTACAGCGCAGGTTCGTTGGGGATATTTTTATCAAAAACAGTATGGAAAACTGTTTTTAGAAAACCGTTATACTGATTGGGGTAATTATTTCCCGCATGATACCTTGCGGAATTTGTGGGAGATCAGCCGCTATGTTCCTGCCCAACGGCTACA
>JAZQHN010000201.1:0-5817 GCA_045540615.1 Clostridia bacterium | reverse complement strand
TAGCTGGCCTGCTGTGTTCGTAAAACATCGGAGTGAAATTTAACCAACACTAATTACAAGGGAATCCCGCTCCGTCTGCGGCGTAAATGCCCCCCATGATTGGCCAGGGGACTTATAATGCAGATGGGCAGATACCCACCTGCGAAAGCAGGTTAAATTTTCCCGATATAAAACGGCACGGTGGGTTATGTTATTTTTTTGGAGGAGATTTTATGAAGATTTATGATTTTTCAAATAGAGGCAACATATCAGACGTTTTTGCCATGACAAGTAATTTCGGTGTCTATGATGGATATGAGTGTAAAACAGAGCTGAAAGAGAACGGTTTTGTTGCAAATTGGGGCTCTTTTTGTGTAAACGGTACCGTTTCTTGTGTGGAAGAGGTGTTTTCCCGATATGATACGGTAGAAAACTGTTCTGATCAGGAAATGGTGATTTCTGATTATCAGTACCGTTTTTGTTTACCGGGGGAAGAATATGAAATTTATACCCAACAGAACAACTGGCAAAACGAAAGTGACGGAGCATGGCAACCCCTTGTTACTTCTGTCAGAACAGGGTGTAGTGAAATTCGCGATAATGAAAGTGCCACACCTTTTCTTGCAATCTGGAACAAGCAGACAAACAAAGGAATTGCTTTTCATGTTCTGCCCAAATATGGCTGGCATATGACCGTTTCCAAACGAAGCAGTGCCAAATATCTTTATACTGTGATTGAAATCGGTACCAACGGTCATGGATTGAATTGGAAACTTCAGCCGGGTGAGAAGAAGGATTTGTGTGAGATTTGGTATTACGAATTTGAAAATAAACTGAACTTTGATTCTCATAAGCTTCACCGTCGTTTTTGTAAAGAATATCCGAGAAGAACAATGCCTGTTCTTTATAATACTTGGTTCACTTTTTTTGACCGTGTCAATTTTGACGGTATCCGTGCGCAAATCAAAGAAGCGGCAGAATTAGGCTGTGAATATTTTTTGCTGGATGCAGGCTGGTTTGGCCACGGAGCCTGGTATGATTACATAGGCGATTGGGAAGAGAATCTGGAAGGCGGTTATCAGGGACATATGAAAGATGTTTCCGATTGGATTCATGAGGCAGGTATGAAATTCGGCCTTTGGCTGGAGCCTGAACGTGCCTTGAAAAATGTTCCCATTGTGGCGGAGCATCCGGAATACTTCTTTGATAACGGACATGCTTGCTTTTTGGATTTTGCGGATGAGAAGGCAAGAAAGTATATCACTGACCTGACCCTTCGTTTAATCGAAACATATCAAATTGATATGATTAAATTTGATTTTAACGAATCTATTTCTTATGATAAAACAGGACAGGCGTTTTATGATTATCACCAGGGGCATCTTCAGTATATCAAGGCTTTGAAAGAGGCATATCCGGATATTTATCTGGAAAACTGTGCCTCTGGCGGTTATCGGATGAATCTGGAACAGATGAAATATTTTGACAGTTTTTGGTTTACTGATAATCAAAGCCTTTATGACGGACTTCGTATTTATAAGGATACCCTGCACCGCCTCCCTTCCTGCGGAATTGAAAAGTGGGCGGCATTGGTAAGCTGTGATGGATTTGTTGCGGAATATGGTACTGAGGATAAAACTGTCCGTACTTTGACAACCAATAATGCCACCTGGACCTCGGTTATCAGTGTTACCCCTGAGTATCTGAAAGGATTTATGACAGGAGGAATTCCGGGGCTCACCTGTGATCTTACCAAAATTGATCCAAGCTATAAAGCACAGTTAAAGGAACTGATTTCCGATTATAAAAAAGAACGGGAATTTTGGAAGAATGCAGCGGCAAGAGTCATTTCGGATACAGAACAGCTGTTAGTCATTCAGTATGAAGCAGAAGAACAGGTTAAACTGGTGGTATATACTTATTTGGTAAAACAGTTGGAATTGACTGTGTATCCTGTGCTTGAAAACGGGAAGTATGAAGTGAACGGAAAAGAATATAATCCGTCTGAAGGTCTTGTGATTTCTGATCCTAAGGATTTTTCATCCTATTTCCTGAATCTTAAGAAAAAACATTGACTTTTCTCAAAAAAAGTGATATAATAATGCTAATTATAGGAGAAATGAGGAAATGCCTATGACAGAACCAAAAAAGAAACGTAGATGGTGGAAGGTTTTGCTCATTATTACACTATCCTTATGCTTGGTGATTGGGATTTGTGCTGCTCTTTCCGGCGGGTTGTTGGAATTAGGGCGATTGGCGATGAATAAAACCGGTGTCACCGAAAAAGTAGCAGATAAAATTATTACAGATAAAATTGAATCGGGTGAATTGCCCAGAAGAATTCCTTTGCCTGAAGAGGCATTGGAGAAATTAAAGGAGCTTGAACCAAGTCCCACGGCAGAAGCAACAGAGGCACCTCAGGAGCAGCCGGCTCAAAGCAGCGGTGTGGATTACAGCCAGGGAATTGACCTGTCTTATGCTTCGGCAATCGCCTCGGTTGCAAGCGGTGCAGATATTGCAACAGCATACAGTGTGGTGTTGGGATGTTTGTCAGCGGCTGATAAGTCTCAAATCAAGGCTTATCTCAGCAGTGGTCAGGAAGGTGCGGCATATAATTTGGTTGCGTCACGGCTTACCGGTGATGCTTACGCCACATTAGCCGGACTTTACTATAAATATTTACCCATGGTACAATAAAACAGGGAGGTTTTACAAAATGGTAAAAACAACAAAATTAACCGCAATGATTCTGATTGTTGCTATGCTGTTCTCAATGGCAGTTGTTGCAATTGCAGCACCTACATCAAGAGAAGCAAATGCAATGGAAAAGGATCTTGCAGCTCAGATGGTAGCAAAATTTGATGCTTATCATGAACCCTTCAGTGCAGAAGAAAAAGCTGAAATCAAAGCTTCTTACGATGCATTAAAAGCATTGACAGATGCTCAGTGGCAAGCTTTAATTGATGCAACTCCTCTGTATACCGCTGAATTTATTGCAAAATTTGAAAATGCAGAGAAAGCAAAGGCTGCATTGCTGTCTTTAATTCAAGATACATATCAGATGATTTATGCGGTATATGATGACGAAGTACTGTATGATGCTTGTTTGGAATTTTTGGTAGATCAAACCACTACCATTGGCTTGATTTATGACAAGCAGGTAACAAAACCCATGCTGGTTGAGCTGGTGGAAAATGCTGAAAAAACATTAGCCGGCTTTGATATCGGTGGATCCATTGAGGACAATGCTTCTGATTATTGGAATGTTGTTTACGGTATGGGCGAAAAATATATCAACGCTGTTGACAATGTAGTGGAATTGGCAATTGAAGAAACCATTAAAAATGATGTGCTGAAAACCAAGATGACTGCAATCAAATGGGAAACTAAGCCCTTTGCGGATCTTCATGAAGCAATCATTGATTTGGTTGATGCGGATTTCCGTGCTATGACAGTTCTTTATGATTCCATTTTGAGAGAACACTCTGAATTGACCTATTTGGCTACAAATACAGAGGTTCAGAATGGAGATAGTTATACTTTACAACCTAACGAAACTGCAACTTTCCGGTTTACTATTTTCGGTAAAAATGTATCTTTACCTTTCGGAAGCTATATTAAGCTTCCTGATAATGGTGAATTATCCATGACAACCGATTCCGGAAAGGGTACCTTTACCGTTAAGGCAGTGAAGGAAATTGAAAATTACGAAATGGTAGTTCGCAGAGGTGTAGTCGGAAACGATGAACTGGTAAATACTGCAAATGTATTTAAAACCTTCTATATTACATGTGCAGACAGTACAACACCTTCTGTTTCACCTTCTACTTCACCTACTACAAAGCCTTCCACAACACCGGACATTCCTTCAAAACCCGGTAATAAAGTAGATTTCAACGGCAATGATAAGGAAGAAGTTCCTGAACTTAGTGCTACTGTAATCGAAGGCAAGGATGATTCTGTTGAAGTTATCATTGAAGAAAAAGTCAAGAATAAGGAATATGACGTGCAATTGTTTATTGATGATGAAAAACAGCCTGAAGGAAAACAGGAAGACAAGAAATTCTCTCTGGTAATTCCTACTGATTATACCAATAAAGAAGCTTTGGTAATTTATTACATGGATGAACAAGGAAACAAAGTATTGGTTCCTGCAAGTGTTTCAAAGGGTGTCATCAGAGCAACTACTGACTATGTTGGTACTTACTACATCGAAAAGACTGATGTTGGAATGTTAACAGAGGATCATGTTCTGTACCTGGTTGGTGATGACAAGGGCTTATTCAGACCTGATGCAAACATGACCCGTGCAGAAGTATCTCAGATGTTCTATAACCTGTTGGAAGATAAGAATGTTTCTACAGAAGCAAAATTCCAGGATGTAGAAGAAGGACTTTGGTATACAAAGGCAGTAAATGTATTGGCAGCTTACAATATTGCTCGCGGCTATGAAGGCTATTTCCGTCCGGAAGATGCGATCACCCGTGAAGAATTTACCGCAATGGCAGTAAGATTTGTTGATATGATTGACGAAGGGGAAGTAACCTTCAGTGACGTTGAAAAAGAACGTTGGTCTTATTCTTACATTTTGACTGCTGCTAACAAGGGTTGGATTAACGGTTATGAAGATGGTACCTTCCGTCCTGAAAATCTGATTACCCGTGCAGAGGTAACAGTCATTGTAAATAAGATGCTTAACCGTGTACCTGACAAGGCATATATCGATGAAAACAAAGAAAATCTTAAGATTTTCCCTGACAACAGCGATAATAAATATTGGGCTTACTATCAAATCGTGGAAGCAACCAATACACACGATTACACAGGTAGCGGCGAAACGGAAGACTGGAAATAAGAAAAACAAAAGGGCTGTCGCATAAGCGGCGGCCCTTTTTCAAAGGAAGAGGCTTTTATGGAAAACAATCATTTTCATTCTGAAAGGATTTTAAATGAATTACACCGAGAACGTCAAATATACACGGCAGAATCTGTTTCTTCAACCAATGATTGGGCTGCATCAATGAGTGGAAATGCATTGGATCACAGTGTGTTTTTGGCAGAGAATCAGACAATGGGCAAGGGAAGGCTTGGAAGAACATGGGAGTCTTCTGATGGGGGCGGACTGTTTCTATCTGTTTTAGAATATCCTCTGTTACCTCCACGACAGGTAATGAAGCTGACCCTTTGTGCTGCAATGGCGGTATGTCGTGGGATTCAAGACGTAACAGGGTTCACTCCCGGGATTAAATGGCCTAATGATATTGTCCTGAAGGGGAAAAAGGTTTGTGGCATTTTGTCTGAAATGAGAGCTGAGGGAGAACGGATTGTTCATGTGGTAATTGGAATTGGGGTCAATGTCAATCAAACGAAATTTCCGGAGGAATTAATCGGGATTGCGACCTCTTTGCGGTTGATTACAGGAAAGGTATGGGACAAAAATCAATTGGTTGCAGCGATTTGCAACCGTTTGGATGAATATGAAGCTTTCTTAAATGATAATTCTTTTCCCATTGAGGAATATAGAAGCTTATGTATTACTTTGAACAATGAGGTTCGGGTTATTTCGGTAGATACAGAATATTCGGCAAAGGCAATTTTTGTAACAGAAGAGGGAGAATTGGTTGTTCAGCTATCTGATGGTTCTCAAAAAAACATTGGTTCGGGAGAGGTTTCTGTCCGTGGATTATTTGGTTATGTGTGATTCGTTTGGGGTCAGACTCATTTTGTCTTGACAGATGGAAGAAAAAGGAGTATAATAAAGATAAGTCTTGAAAATGAGGGAGTGGTTTTTTGAGCAGACCGATAAGAGAAATCAGCCCTACGGGGATGTATCATATT
>JAZQHN010000200.1:0-4280 GCA_045540615.1 Clostridia bacterium | reverse complement strand
ATGGGCAGAAGCGACGATATGATGATTATCCGCGGAGTTAACGTATTTCCATCCCAGATTGAAACTGTTCTTCTGGAACAAGGATATTCACCCAACTACCGCATTGAAGTTGACCGTGTAAACAACACCGATACTTTAGATGTGTTTGTCGAATTGACTGCCGATCAGTTCTCTGATACGGTGAAGGATTTATCTAAGAAAGAAAAACAGTTGGCTGATGCAGTAAAAACCATGCTTGGAATCAATCCTAAAATGCATTTGGTACCTCCCAAGAGCATTGTAAGAAGCGAGGGAAAAGCGGTTCGTGTTGTTGATAAACGGAAACTCCATGATTAATACAAGAAAGGCGGAATGAAAATGACTGTAACACAAATTTCAATTTTTTTGGAAAATAAAATGGGTCAGTTGGCAGAAGCAACTGCATGGCTTGCGGAAAAACAGGTAAATTTGCGTGCTGTATCTATTGCCGACTCTCAGGATTTCGGTATTTTAAGAATTATTGCAGAGCATCCTGATAATTTACTGTCTGATTTAAATAAAGAAGGATATACTGCAATTGCAACAGAGGTGCTTGCGGTTGCTATTTCTGACCAACCGGGTGCTATGGCAAATATTCTTTCTGTACTGTCAGAAAATAATGTAGATATTGAATATACCTATGCATTTCTTTCTCGCAAGGATCAGGGTGCAACCATGATTTTCCGTG
The DNA here is from genome assembly GCA_045540615.1 of Clostridia bacterium. Lineage (GTDB taxonomy): Bacteria > Bacillota > Clostridia > HGM11514 > HGM11514 > SIG438. Next base: position 3,574 of record JAZQHN010000200.1, on the reverse strand, counting down.
TTGATAATAACGAAATTGCGAAAAATGCTTTGATGAATGCCGGAATTCAAATTATTGGCAAAAAAGATTTATTTTAATATTCAAAATTATCCGAAAGACTGTGAAAATGAATATGAAAATTATTACTTTGACTTTAAATCCTGCTTTTGATGTTCATTGCGTCTTAGATAATCTGCAATTATATCAAGAGAATTACGGAACACATCTGTCTCGCCAAGCGGCAGGGAAGGGCATCAATTTATCCCGTGCATTAACCTCGTACGGAATTGAAAATACTGCTATTACTGTTGTTGGTGCAGAAAATGGAGATGAATTTAAGAAACGGTTGGAGTGTGACGGGATTTCTTATCTGTCGGTAACGGCGCAAGGGAGAATCCGTGAAAATTTAACGGTGCATAGTTCTTACACGCCTGAAACCAGAATCAGCTTTGAAGGATTTCAGACAGACGATAGTATCTTACATCAAATTAAGGAATTGCTGATTTGTGACGAAGATACAATTGTGACGTTTACAGGAAGAATTCCATCCGGATTATCAAAAGCGGCGATTACCGCTTTTTTGCAGGAAATAAAACAAACCGGAGCAAAGCTTGTGATTGATTGCAATTCCTTTACCATGGAGGAATTGATTGCATTACAGCCTATGATGATCAAACCAAATCAACAGGAAATTTCCCAAATTGCAGGTGTCAATTTAGAGCCTGATCAAGTATTTGAGGTGGCACGAAAACTATCTCAAAGCGGCATCGCGCATGTCCTGATTTCTTTTGGTGGAAAAGGAATGGTTTATGTGGGGCAATGGGGGCAATATCGTATTACTGTACCAAAGGTGAATATGATCTCTACTGTGGGTGCAGGAGACAGTACGGTAGCAGGATTTTTGTCGGGGATGAAGCAGAACTTGCCTCCTTGTGACATTCTGAAGCTTTCTGCAGCCTTTGGAACAGCAGCTTGTATGACCCCGGGAACCAATCCACCCCTCAAGGAAGAAATAGATTTATTAGTTGAAAAAATAAAATGTGAATAAGAAAAATGCGAACAAATGTTTGACTTTTTGAAATCGATGTGTTATAATAGAAAGAGAAACTGACACTGAGGTGAGAAAAGTGGAACTGATAGAAAAATTGGATGTACTGTCCGACGCGGCAAAGTATGATGTAGCCTGTACTTCCAGCGGTGTTGACCGCGAGAAACAGGGGAAATTTGGCAATTGTGTTGCCAAAGGAATTTGTCATAGCTTTTCCTCCGACGGACGGTGCATTTCTTTATTGAAAATTTTATTGACAAATGTTTGCAGTTACAACTGTGCTTATTGCATAAATCGGGTCAGTAACGATGTGCCACGTGCTACATTTACCCCCCGCGAGGTAGCGGAACTTACCATGGAATTTTATAAACGGAATTATATTGAAGGATTGTTTTTAAGCTCTGCCATTCCGAAAAGTCCTGACCATACCATGGAGCAGTTGATTCAGACCCTTTCTATTTTGCGATATGAGTATGGATTTTACGGGTATATTCATGCCAAAACTATTCCCGGTGCGTCACCGGAAGCAATTCGGGAGTTGGGATATTTGGCGGATAGAATCAGTGTCAATATTGAAATGCCGAGTGAGAATAGCTTAAAAGTATGGGCTCCTCAAAAGAGTAAAGCAGGAATTTTGAAACCTATGGGCTATATCAGCCGACAGTTGAAGGAAGATTCTCTTTTGTTATCGGAGGCCAAATCACTTGTAAAAAGCAAACCAAAAGGTCTGATGAAGTCATGGCAAGAGATACCAAAATTTGCTCCAGCCGGACAAAGCACCCAAATGATTGTAGGCGCCTCTCCTGAAAACGACAAGACTATTGTTTCTTTGGCACAGGGACTATATCGGAATTATGGGTTGAAACGGGTGTTTTATTCTGCTTATATTCCTGTGAACCATAATCCGAAGGAGGGAGAAACACCAAAACCGCCTCTTCTTCGGGAACATCGACTGTATCAGGCAGATTGGTTATTGCGTTTTTACGGATTTGAAGCGGAAGAATTGTTTACAGAGAGTCAACCGGATTTGGATCCGGCAGTAGATCCGAAATGCGGGTGGGCACTAAGACATCCGGAGCTTTTTCCTGTGGAAGTGAACCGTGCGGACAAAGAAACCCTGCTTCGTGTTCCGGGAATCGGTGTGGTTGGTGCCAACAGGATTATTGCCGCCCGCCGGTACGGTCATATTACCTTTGAAGGACTCAAACGAATGGGAATTGTATTGAAACGTGCCAAATATTTTATCTTGTGTAACGGCAAACCGATGGAGCGACTTGTTGAACGGCCTGAATGGATTCGAATGTGTCTGACTGATAATCCTAAACTTGCCGATCAGCCTGAACAACTGAGCTTTTTTCGGAACCAGACGGGAGGAGATGTGTATCAATGCCTAAGCGGTCAACTGTAATGTTTGTCATTGACGGAACTTTTGAAGGATTATTATGTGCTTTGTTTTTCGGGTTTTCTCAAAAAATGGTTCCTGCAGATATCGTGGATGAAACTTATCAATTGGATTTGTTCCATCAGTCTTATCAGATTGAGACGGATGAAGTGAAGGCAAAACGGGTGGCAAGAGGGATTGTTGAAAAGGGTGGATATGACAGTTATCGACAAATTTATCTTGCATATTTGTGTGTTCATGAAAAGCGCTACCTTGCTTTATATCAATTTGCTGCTATGCTTCTGACTCAGGGAAGGGTAGCAAAATATGCCATTTCAACCGAAGCGGGGGCAAGGGTGTTGCAGCTTTCTAAATTTGCGAGTAATGAGGCGCATATGATGAAGGAAATCATTCGTTTTTCTGTATTGGGAAACGGAGTAATGTTTGCGAAATTTGCTCCTAAAAGCGATTGTATGGAATTGGTGCTGGATCATTTTTCAAGGCGGTTTTCCGCACAAGGCTTATTGCTGTGTGATACTGTGCATAAAAAGGCAGGAATTTTTCAACCACCTCGAGAAAAAATCATTGTACCGATTGAAAAAATCCCAAATCCGGAGCCGGGAGAAGAAGAGAAACGTTACCGCAAGTTATGGAAACAATTTTTTGAATCCGTTGCCATAAAGGAACGGTTGAACCCAAAATGTCAGAATACGCATCTGCCCAAACGATATCGGCTTTACATGACGGAATTTTTTAGATAAATTTCATTGATTTACTTGACAAATACAGTCAGATATGATATAACAAATTCGATACATTTTTTATCTAAAAGGATGAGCCTGAATGTACGAAAAGATATTACAGACATTGGTAAAAAAAACGGAAACAAATATGAAGCATATCGGGAGTAATTTACGGGAGGTTGCAGGTCGGCCGGACGGAATGTATTTTAAAGATGGTTTTGATGATGCCATTCCACTTTCTCATATTTTCAACTGGATGCAATCCTTTATCACAGGGGAAGTATGTCTTGCTTATCATGTAACAAAGGATGAAAAGTTTTTGCATTGGAATTATCAGTATTATCAGGCTTATTACGATAAGGTGTTTAAAACTCCCTTTGAAACCATGCATGATACAGGGTTTTTGTATACTCCCTATAAGTC
>JAZQHN010000199.1:0-1912 GCA_045540615.1 Clostridia bacterium | reverse complement strand
CTTTTGCAGATTTTCTACTGCAGTACCACCTGCTTTTGCCATATAGGTATAGCAATTAATTTTTCTGATTCCCAGTTCAATAGATTTCATATAGTCAGCAGGATCCACACCGCTTCCACCATGCATCACAAGAGGAATTGGCACCAACTCTCCGATTCGTTTCAGCCTGGGAAAGTCTAATTTGGGAGCCTTTGTATAAAGACCATGTGCGGTACCAAAGGCACAGGCGAGAGCATCAATCCCTGTCTGCATTGCAAAGTCTTTCGCATCATCCGGATCGGTATAAACGCTTTCCCCTCCGGGTCCACCTCCTTCTCGTGCACCCATGGAGCCGATTTCCGCTTCTACCGATGCACCGTGTTTTTTTGCCATTTCAACTACAATGGAGGTGTTGGCATAATTCATATCCCGGTCTAACTCCGAACCGTCATACATGACAGAAGTGAATCCAAGTTCCAATGCCCGTTTCACATAAGACATATCCGTTCCGTGATCCAGATGAACACAAACAGGCACACTGGCTTTTTCTGCCATAAAAATCATGATGGGAGCAATTTCTTCCATTTTACATACCTTCATTTCTTCATGAACCTGGGCATGCATAATAATAACGGGCATTTTTTGTTCTTCTGCAGCACCGATTACTGCTCTCATACTGGCAAGGTTTGGGGTGTTAAAAGAACCAATGGCACATTTTTTTGCCTCTGCTACTTTCAGTATTTCCTTTAAGCTAACTAACATATGGATTCCTCCGTAAATATGAACTTCAGTTCTTTTTTTACCCTTTCGCCCGGGGCGATAAAGGCAAGCATTCCTTTTTCTCTCATTACATTTCTTCCGTCAGGCTCGCAATTTCCCGGTTCCAAGCCCATCACGTAATCATATTCTCCCATCATTTTCCATTGTGTAAAGCAGGGGAGTTCTTTGGTATCATAACAAATGATAACACCCTTTCTGATGTCAGGATTAAATATAGAAACTTCCGCTTTTCCTGTCATCTTATGATAATAACACATTTCCGCAAAACCATTTTGTGGTTTTTCAACAGTAAGACAGGTGTCAATTTTTGATTGGACATGTTCATCTCTTGCCACAACTTCTATTGCTGGAATTTTGATTTGTGCATGCTCGGATAACAGGGGATATCCCATGTTGCAATGATACAAAATTTCAAAGGGGCTCTCAATCGAACCAATATTTTTCACCCTGTCAATTAAGGTTAGCTCGTTTTTTTCAAGAGAGACAATGTATTCCCGTTCCAACAATAATTGGTGAGAAAAAATACTTGCATCTCTTATGGTTGCTTTGATATGAATTTGATTTCCTTCAATGTAATGCATAATGTTATCACAGGGAGTGTTTGAAATGGTTCCGTGTAATGGTAATTCTTCTCCGTCATCAATGCAGGGACTTCCTACAGCGGTAAGACCGCAGGTTGTCATAAAGCCTGCCGTAAAGGATTTTAAAAATCCTGACCCCTGATTGTCATAGTATTTAGGCGAAACGTATCCGCAAGGGGAAAAATAACCAAAGTTATCTCCTTTGAGAGTTAATCTTGAAATATCAGCACATCGGTCAACGGAAATCCAAAATTCCAATCCTTTCCCGTTTCTGACATACAACATTCTCATTCCGTCGCCTTTTCCGCCTGAAAGACGCATTTCCTCAACGCCGTAAATTTGATTGCAATGTCCTATATATTGATTCACAGTTTCAACTCCTCCGTTATACCTCTTACAGCGCCATAAAGTTTTTGATAAGCATTGTAATAGGTTTTATAAATTTTACTTTTTTTGCCGTCGGGATAAAAGGTGTTTCCCTCTTTGACAAAATATCGTTTTGCTTCATATAAATTTTCATAAACACCCATTGCAACTCCCACAAGTCGGAGGCCAAGCGGTCTTAGGAAGAC
>JAZQHN010000198.1:0-2956 GCA_045540615.1 Clostridia bacterium | reverse complement strand
GTAAGAAAACATGATTTCAAAGTGTTTGGCTGGTATCGGATTGTATTGGGACTTTTGGTTCTTCTGATTTGCCTGGTTCTATAAAATGTAAAAGGGTTTGCGATTCCGCAAACCCTCAGACTGTCGAAAAAGTCGGTCTACTGCAAGCAAAGTAAAATAAAACAAGAAAAATCATATAAATTCAAAATGTACAATAACAAATAGAAAAACGTCAGGAAAATATCGAATTTTCCTGACGGTTGCTTGCTTTTTCAGAACTTCAACTCTACCGTACCCTCGTACGCCTACGTATTGAAGTTCTAAAAATATCCCTTCCTTTTTCCTCGTCTGCCAGCGTGTCGATAAGTTTATCGACACGCTGCAAAGCCCTTGAAATGTGCTTTGCTGGCTCAGTTTGTCCAATCTGTGCTATTTTCCGTCCACCCCAAAGGAGCCGTAGCAAATGAAATTCATTTTGCTACAGCTCCTTTTTGTATGTTTTGGTAACAAGAAAGGAATTGTTTTATTTTTATATTTCAAATATGTAACAAAGCTTGATTTTTAAAAACAAGTGTGGTACAATACCCTCGAAAATTGCTTTTTACAGAAAAAGGAAGTGTATTATGATGAATAATATTCCCATTAACGAAGCGGAAACCATTTTTGAACCGTATTGGGACAGCGGTGAGTCGTACCCCTGTAAGAGAAAGTACAGTGTGTATGAAAAGTACACAACCACAGTTCACCCCAAAGCGGTTGCAAAATCTCAGAAAACCTGGTGTAATGTAACCATTCAGGTGGAAAAAGGAGTTGGTATGGAGGAGGCATCCTGTACCATCAGCCGTGATTGTGACCTGATTCTGGACGGGTATGATTTGATTCAGTGTAATGCCAGCTTTGCGAAAGATGCAAGAATGGTGATTGGCGGTGTGATAGACGGAGAGGAACGGCTTTTGATCGACAGCAACGGATTTGATCAGAATCGTGAAATACAGGGTGAAATTTCAGGACATAAACTAACCAAACTCTCTATTTCCTTTTACTGTGAAAAAGACGGTTCGTTGAATTTATTCTGGTTAGGTTTGGCGAATAAACAAAAGCTGGAAGAAATGCTTCAGAAAAAATCCGGTTTTTCTTCTGAATGGGAAGGCTGTTTTGAAGAAACTCCCAGAAGTTTAAACCCCAGAGTCGGATTGTTTGCAACAGCAGAGCAATTAGAAGAGCTGAGGAGAAAAATCAAACATCCTTTCTTCAAAAAGCATTATGAGATAATGAAACAAAAAGCAGAAACTGCACTTAAGGAGTATACTCCGGAGGAGAAGATAGGAGACTATATTCCAACAAATGATATTCGTTGGTGCAGAGACAGAGATCGTGAAACAGAAGATCCCGGTACTACAATCCATGCCCTTGCGGTGATAGGTGCGATAGAACAAAATGAAGCCATGCTTCGGCTGGCGGCAAGAGGTGCGTTGTCCTTTGCCTGTTCAACCCATTGGTGCGAAGGCATCATGGGCGTGTTCCCGGGAGCTACCTGGCATCATCGTTCCTTTTTGGAGGATAATATTTTGCATGTTTGCGCTATGGTATTGGATTTTGCCGGGCATCTATTAACCTGGCACGGACGAAATATCATTCACAATGCTATGATTTTAAAAGGGTTATCCCGTATGGATGCAGATTTTCATTTGATGGAATACATTCATCACATGAATCAGGGAATTGTATTTTGCAGAGGAAGAATTGCGGCATTAACGGTTTTATCTTACGATTATCCGAGATTTCGTAACAGAGTGGATGAAGCGGAAAAGATATTGGAAGAAGCCTTGGAACGATATATTTTTCCGGACGGCGGTTGTAAAGAAGGCCCCGGTTATTTGGGATATACCATAACTGAAACTCTGGAAACCTATTATTTGCTTGCCAATTACAGAAAACAAAAATACGAAGAGTATCTTCCTGATTCTATCCTTCGGGGAGAACAGTTTTTCATGGCACTTCGATCGACCGTGGGAGATGGTACTTTTGCGATTGCAAATAATGATACTCGTTTGGGCGCAACAATTAATTCTGTTATTGCTGCTGTTTACAGCGGTGTGGGGAATCGACAAACGGAATGGGCTGCATTGTATGAAGTGTGTGCAAAAAAAGAGCAGCAAGAAGGAAGTTTTTATTCTCTGGCTCTTGGTAGGATACCGGAAACAGAGAAATCTCCTTGGATCAAACCGAATTTTTGGAATATGAAGGAAATCGGACATTCTGTTTTGATTCAGCAAACAGAGGATTGTGGCTTGATTCGTTTTCATGCCATGGCAGGACCTAAGATTTTTTCTCATTGTCATAGTGACAGCGGAAGCATCCTGTTAGAGGCGGCAGGAGAATCCTTTATGATGGATTTGGGGACGGCAAGCTATTCCAGTCCTTTTACCAGACAACTGCAAAAAGCAATTAGCCATAATTTGTTTGTACCCTTAAATCCGGGTGGCTTTTCTTATGACCAAAAGCAGATGAGCAGTGCAAAAACAGTGCATTCGGAACAAAAAGACGGTGTATTCACCTATACTGCCGATTTACTTACTGCCTGGGAAAAAGGAATCTATCAAAAAAATTACAGACGTGTCTTTTCCCCCGAACCTCATGTGTATTTGATCATGGACGAGGTGGAATATACCTCTCCTCATGCCTCCTCCTTTTTGTTTGTTACGGATAAACCTGCTGAGGAAAAAGAGGGAAGTGTGGTTTTGACAGGGGAACAAGCGGTTGTGACGGTGACTCCTCTTAACTGGACGGCAGAGATTGAGATTCAGTATTTTGGAGGCAACCAAGGAACAGAAATTCGCCGTGTGTGGATGAACAGTGATGTTGCACCCGGTCATAAAGTCATTACTGCGGTAACGGTATCTCCTGTGGGAGAGAAAAAAAGTTTATCTCTTAAGGCCAAAGCCACAAATCAAGGCTTTGAAATTGCTACATCACA
>JAZQHN010000197.1:0-8281 GCA_045540615.1 Clostridia bacterium | reverse complement strand
AACCGTCAGGAAAATTCGATATTTTCCTGACGGTTTTCTATTTGTTATTGTACATTTTGAATTTATATGATTTTTCTTGTTTTATTTTACTTTGCTTGCGGTAGACCGACTTTTTCGACAGTCTGGGGTCTAGCAAAAATTTTTTGCTAGACCTTCTTTTCTTGTATAATAAAAACCACCGGCAATGTTACCGGCGGTCATAATTCAATCTTCTGTTACTTCTACCCCGTAAAAAGAAAGAGCAGGAAGGTGAGATTCCCAATCCATCACATAAAAACGGGGATTGGCATCTGCCTGGCAGTAAGCGGTAAGTGCACCCTTTGTTTCCCGTGCCAGGGTAATGGTAATGCGATTTGCGCAAACACTGTATTCCGAAATTTCCACTCGTCCCTCATCATCACGGACAAAAACGGGCAAATCTTCTTTCTTAGACAGAAATACATATAAATCCGTGGTCACATTATCAAACAGGAAGGTCACCTGATTCCCTTTCCGAACCACCGAAGCAATTTCAGGGACTTTTACACCCAACCCTTTGCCGTACAGCTCGTAAAGCACCTGCCGCGCCATTCGTTCTCCCAGCATGATATTGCTGACTCTGCTGTTATGTATCTGGTCGGAAAGGTGGGTGCAGTCAATGGTTGGGAGCACATAAACATTGGGAATTTTTTTGGGAGCCTGCCGCTGAATTTCACGGATGATACCATAATAATCATGATGCTCCTGAGAGAAGGTGCCGTTGGTGCAACGGTTTAACTGACAGGTAAAAACAGGAAGATTTTCCACCCCTGTATCCTGTCTTAAATCTTTCAGCATATCCCGAAACCGTTCTAAATAAGAAGGTGCTGTTTCTTTAAAGGTATCACTACAGCCCTGATACCAAAGAGCAGCCTTGGGATGAAGATGGTGCTTTCGAATGACCTCTTCCATCTGACGGTAGCATTCCCCTGATTCTGCTTTGTGCCACTGGGCAAGGGTGGTTCCTCCGATGGCAAGAGGAAGCAGACCAATGGGATAATTCAATTCTTTTTTCATTACTTTTGCAAATGCCAGCCAGGGACTATGCATGGAGTCAATATCACGGAGAGGATGGGTTGCCAAATCCCAGTCGTTTCCCGAACGGAGAACATGAACGCCAAGCTCTGCGGCATCCGTTCCCGTTCCTCTGCCAAAAGCGGCAGCGTTGCTCTGACCTATCATCAGGAACAAATCTCCCACACCGAAATGATAACGATACTCTCCTCTGCCTCCGCTGATACCGCATTTGTGATCGGTATAACGCCAAAGAGAGGTTTCCATGGTGTAAAGTCCTCCTATAGGCAGGGTCAGAGTACAGCTCCATTCCGGCTCTGTTGTTTCCACATAAATAGGTTCTGTGACCCATTCATAAGAATCCTCTTTTAAGACTCGTACCATAATGCCCTTAGCGTCTTCTGAAAATTCGGTATCCCAGGTACCTCCTACGGTTACAGTGGCAAAGCCGTCTGTTTGCTGTAAAATTTCCCAATTGGAAATACCATAATCAATTGTTACACAACTCATCTGTATTCTCCTTATATATAAATATTAATTGCCTGATGAAGATTTTTAATAACTGGATTGCCTGTTTTTGATGAGGCAAATTCTCCGTCTAATGTCCAACTTAAATCAGAATTGGTGGAAAATTCCACCTCAGAGGTTTTGAAAAATTCAAACATAGAGTCCTGAAAATCAGAAAGGGTCAAGCCCACTACGATTCTGTGCAATTCAGCCGGGTTTTTAGGCATTTTAATTAACAATACTTCAAATAAACCGTCGTTGGTTGCAACAAGATCGGGAGCAAGCTTTACAATTCCGGCAACAGAGGTGGTATTACAAACGGCACCGAAAATATAGTCTCCTTCCGAATTGTACTCCTGTGATTTGGTAACTACGTGATGAGACTGAATATTTGTTAAGTCTTTTACTCCTTCTAAAATATACGCCAAATGACCCAGCATATTTTTTGTGACCTGAGGCGTATTATAGGACACTGCAGTAAAAATACCGAAGGATGCAATATAGGTAAAATAACGATCATTCTCAAATTGACCAATGTCAATCGGGACAGAGGACAAAGAAGATATTTGCTTCGCCGCATCAGATGGGTTCAGAGAAATTCCCATGCTGTTTGCAAAATCATTGGTGCTGCCTGTAGGAATATACCCTATGGGAAGCTTTTGGGAAGCTGTGATCATACCGGTTACTGTTTCGTTGAGAGTGCCGTCTCCGCCGCAGCATATTACAAAATCATATCCGTTGGCAGCGGCTTGGTTTGCTTCTTGGAGAGAGTGACCTTTTCTTTGAGTAATTTGAACAGTCGTACGAATTTCTTTTTGATTGAGTGTTGCTATAATATCAAAGAGTGTAGTTTTTGACCGCAATTTTCCTGCGGTAGGATTAACTAAAACCAAAGCATGTTTTTTGTTGTTGGAAAGAGAATCCATACGAATCACCAAACCCTTTCGTTCAAAATCTTCTTATTATAAAATAATATCGTTTTTTCTATTATACAACTTTTTTTTCGGTTTGTCGAGATGATTTTAAAAAGAAAAATCGGGAATATATGAAAAAATTCTTCAAAAAACTGCAATTTCTTGACTTTTTTACAAAAAAGTTAAAAATTTATCAAAAAACTATAGATTTTTTAATTGAAGTATGTTATAATAGGTAAGGTTGAGGGAGCATTCCCTTGTTTACACTAAATTTAAAGTATAGGAGTTGTAAGCAAATGAGCGAAAAAAAGACGATTCCGTTTCGGGGTACTCCCCAACAGGAAGAGCAACTGAAAGCGGTAATTCAAAGTCATAAGGAAGAAAAAGGTGCTTTGATTCCGGTTCTTCATGAAGCACAGGAAATTTATGGTTACCTGCCTATTGAAGTGCAGACCATGATTGCCGACGGATTGAATGTACCGTTATCCGAAGTATATGGCATTGTAACCTTTTACACCCAGTTTAAGCTGGAACCGAAGGGTCAGTACCATATTGCAATTTGTTTGGGAACCGCTTGTTACGTAAAGGGCTCCGGTGACATTCTGGACGAATTTAAGAATAAGCTGGGTATTGATGTAGGTCAATGTACACCTGATGCAAAATATTCTTTGGAGGCAACCAGATGTATCGGCGCTTGCGGTTTGGCTCCCGTTTTGACTGTCAATGACGAAGTATACGGCAGACTGACCAAACATGACGTTGACGATATTATGAAAAAATACGAGTAATAAGGGGAGGATGTTCCAATGAAAAGCATAGCTGAATTGGGTGCAATCCGCGAAAAAAAATATGCTGAGATTGCATTGCGGCAAGATAAAACAAAGAAACCGGATGATGTGAAAGCACACATTCTGGTTTGTGGCGGTACCGGTTGTCAGTCTTCCGGCTCCGTAGAAATTAAAGAAAAATTTGAAGCAGAACTGAAGAAACAAAATTTGGCAGATGGTGTATCTGTTATTCTGACCGGTTGTTTCGGTTTGTGTGCATTGGGTCCTATTGTGGTTGTTTATCCTTCCGGATCCTTCTACAGCCGTGTTAACATCGAAGATGTTGAAAGAATCGTTGCTGAGCACATCGGAAACGGAGAACCGGTAAAAGAATTGTTGTACGAAGAAACTGTTCAAGACGACGGTTCTGTAAAGCCTTTGAACCAGGTTCCTTTCTATGCAAAGCAGCAAAGAATTGCATTGCGTAATTGCGGTGCAATTGATCCTGAATGTATTGATGAATACATTGCAATGGACGGTTATAAGGCATTGGAAAAGGTACTGACCGAATACGAACCTCAGCAAGTAATTGATGTAATTAAAGATTCCGGTTTAAGAGGCCGTGGTGGTGCAGGGTTCCCCACAGGAATGAAATGGCAGTTTGCTGCAAACTCTGTAAACGATAAAAAGTATGTATGCTGTAACGCAGACGAAGGTGACCCCGGTGCATTTATGGACAGAAGCGTTCTGGAGGGTGATCCTCACAGCGTAATTGAAGCAATGGCAATTGCGGCTTATGCAATTGGTTCTGATGAGGGTTATGTTTATATCCGTGCAGAATATCCCATTGCAGTTAACAGATTAAAGATTGCAATCGCTCAAGCTGAAGAATACGGCGTATTGGGTGATAATATTATGGGAACCGATTTTTCCTTCCATTTGGGCATTCGTTTGGGAGCCGGTGCATTTGTGTGCGGTGAAGAAACAGCGCTCATGACCTCTATTGAAGGAAAACGCGGCGAACCCCGTCCCCGTCCTCCGTTCCCTGCAGTAAAGGGTCTTTGGGAAAAACCCACTCTGTTAAATAACGTAGAAACCTATGCAAATATTTGTCAGATTATTTTGAATGGTCCCGAATGGTACACCTCCATGGGTACCGAAAAGAGCAAAGGTACTAAGGTATTTGCTCTGGGCGGCAAAATTCATAATACAGGTTTGGTTGAAATCCCCATGGGAACCACCATGCGTGAAATTGTTGAAGAAATCGGTGGCGGTATTCCTAACGGTAAGAAGTTTAAGGCTGCTCAGACCGGTGGTCCTTCCGGCGGATGTATTCCTGCTTCTTTGATTGATACTCCTATTGATTATGATTCTCTGATCAGCATCGGTTCTATGATGGGTAGCGGTGGTCTGATTGTTATGGATGAAGACAACTGTATGGTTGATATTGCAAAATTCTTCTTGGAATTCACAGTGGATGAGTCTTGCGGTAAATGTACTCCTTGCCGTATCGGTACCAAGAGAATGTACGAAATCTTGGATAGAATTACTCAAGGAAAAGGTACTTTGGAAGATTTGGACAGATTGGAAGAATTGGCATATGCCATTAAGACCTCTGCAATGTGCGGATTGGGTCAGACAGCTCCTAACCCTGTTCTCAGCACTTTGCAATATTTCAGAGATGAATATGTTGCTCACGTTGTAGATAAGAAATGTCCTGCCGGTGTATGTAAGGCTCTCTTGTCCTATGTAATTGATCCTGAAAAATGTAAGGGCTGTAGCCTTTGTGCAAGAAATTGTCCTGTGGATGCGATTTCCGGAGAAATCAAGAATCCTTATACCATTGATACGAATAAGTGTATTAAGTGTGGCGTTTGTATGAGCAAGTGTAAGTTTGGCGCCATCTACAAACAGTAAGGAGGAGAAAAATCATGGTGAATCTTACAATTAACGGGATTAGCGTCAGCGTTCCCGAAGGCAGCACCATTTTGGAAGCTGCAAAATATGCGAATGTGGATATTCCCACTTTGTGTTATCTGAAGGATGCCAACAAAATCGGTGCTTGCCGGATTTGTGTGGTAGAAGTAAAAGGTGCCCGTGGTTTGGCAGCGGCTTGTGTTTATCCTGTTAGTGAAGGTATGGAAGTGCTGACCAATACTCCTAAGGTGCGTGAAGCAAGAAAAATTACCTTGGAACTGATTCTGTCCAATCACGAAAAGAAGTGCTTGAGCTGTGTCAGAAACCAAAACTGTGAACTCCAAGCTTTGGCTGAAGAATTTGGAATAGATGCAGAACGCTTTGAAGGAGAAAATATTCATTACGAAAAGGATGATCAATCTGCTTCTATCGTTCGTGATTCCAATAAGTGTGTATTGTGCCGTCGTTGTATCGGTGTTTGTAAGAATGTACAGACTGTTGGTGCCATCGATGCCATTCAGAGAGGATTTGCAACTCATGTATCTCCTGCCTTTGAAAAATCCTTGGCAGATGTTAACTGTGTCAACTGCGGACAGTGTATCACCGCTTGTCCCGTTGGTGCTTTGACTGAAAAAGACAGCATTGCTCAGGTTTGGGAAGCTTTGGCTGATGAAGACAAATATGTAGTAGTTCAGCCCGCTCCCGCTGTTCGTGTAGGCTTGGGTGAAGAATTCGGGTTGCCTGTAGGTACCCGTGTAACAGGTAAAATGGTTGCAGCTTTGAAGCGTCTTGGCTTTGATAAGGTATTTGATACCAACACTGCTGCAGACGTTACCATTATGGAAGAAGGAACAGAACTTTTGCATCGGTTAGAAAAGGGCGAAAATCTGCCTTTGATTACCTCTTGCTCTCCCGGTTGGGTGAAATTCTGTGAACACAATTATCCTGAATTTTTGGATAATCTGTCTTCCTGTAAATCTCCTCACGAAATGTACGGTGCAATTATCAAATCCTACTATGCTGAAAAAGCAGGAATTGATCCTGAAAAGATTTATGTGGTATCTGTAATGCCTTGTACTGCAAAGAAATTCGAAGCACAGAGAGACGAATTGGCAAACGGTAAGCTACAGGATGTTGATGCAGTTCTGACCGTTCGCGAATTGGCAAAAATGATTCGTACTGCAGGTTTGGATTTTGTCAATCTGCCTGATGAAGTATTTGACAATCCCTTTGGGGATGAAGCAACCGGTGCAGGCGCAATCTTTGGTGCTACCGGCGGTGTTATGGAAGCGGCTCTGCGTACTGTAGCTGATATTCTCACCGGAAAAGATAATTCCGAAATCGAATATGAAGCTGTCAGAGGTGTGGAAGGCGTGAAAATCGCGACTGTTGAAGTTGGCGGTAAGAAGTTAAGAGCTGCAGTTGCTCACGGTTTGGGCAATGCAAGAAAACTGCTCGACAGCGTAAAGAGTGGCGAACAACAGCTCGACTTTATCGAAATCATGGCTTGCCCCGGTGGTTGTGTCAACGGTGGCGGTCAGCCTATCGTCAGCGCAAAATATAAACTGACTCATGACGTAAGAGCAGAAAGAGCGGCTGCAATCTACGAAGAAGACAGATCCCTGCCTCTGCGTAAATCTCACCAGAATCCTTATGTACAAAAGATGTACGAAGAATACTTCGGTGAACCCTGCGGTCACAAGTCTCATGAACTGCTTCATACCACTTATGTAAAGCGTGATAAGTTCTAATTAAAACAATCAGAAAGAGGTTGCTTCGGCAGCCTCTTTTTTGTGCCAAAGAAAGAAATTTGATGATTATTTTTTGCCTAAAGAAGGAGGTGGAGGATATGGAATAAAAATAGTTTGACATTGGTTCAGATGTGTGATACAATTAACTTGCTGTACATTTCTTATTTTAGGAGGTTTTTTCTATGAAGAAAATAATCAGTATTTTACTTTGCATGGTAATGATATTTGGCATGTTCCCTGTAAATGTGGTTCATGGTGAAACAGAGTATACAGAAGGAATTTATACTTATACGGTTTCAAATGGTAAAGCTACAATTACAGATTGTGACAGTTCCGCAAGCGGTGCTATTACCATTCCGTCTAAATTGGGCGGTTATCCGGTGACAACCATTGGGGCTTATGCGTTTTATGGTTGTGACAGCTTAACAAGTATTACCATCCCCAACAGTGTAACAACCATTGGGGCTTATGCGTTTTATCATTGTGACAGCTTAACAAGTATTACGATTCCCAACAGCGTAACAACCATTGGGGGTTGGGCGTTTTATGATTGTGACAGCTTAACAAGCATTACCATCCCCAACAGTGTGACAACCATTGGGGCTGTTGCGTTTGCTGCTTGTTCCAGCTTAACAAGCATTACCATCCCCAACAGTGTGACAACCATTGGGGATTGGGCGTTTTCTTCTTGTAACAGCTTAACAAGCATCACGATTCCAAACAGTGTGACAAGTATCGGGGATGGTGCGTTTTTTGATTGTACTAGATTAACAAGTATTGCCGTAGCAAGCAACAATCCCACTTATTGTTCTGTTGATGGGAATTTGTTTAATAAAAATAAAACCACTTTCATTCAATATGCTATCGGGAAACCAAATACATCTTACATCATCCCTGACGGTGTGACAACCATTGGGAATGGTGCGTTTTATGATTGTGACAGCTTAACAAGCATTACCATCCCCAACAGTGTGACAAGCATTGGGGAAGATGCGTTTTATCATTGTGACAGCTTAACAAGCATTACCATCCCCAACAGTGTGACAACCATTGGGAATAGTGCGTTTTCTTATTGTAACAGCTTAACAAGCATTACCATTCCTGATAGTGTGACATCCATTGGGTATTCTGCGTTTGGTTATTGTTACCGCTTAACAGATGTGTATTATACCGGTTCCAAAAGTCAGTGGGAACAGATTTCAATTGGTAATCGCAATGACGGTTTGAAAAATGCAACTATTCATTATAACTACACTCCTATTCCTAAAATCAAAAAGGATGTGACGGCACAGCATCGCAGTGATTTGGTGAAAAATGCCTCCATTACCTTTCCTTACACAGATGAGTTTTTTGTCAATCAAGGGGGTTACTTTTATAATCACGAGCTTGCAAG
>JAZQHN010000196.1:0-7170 GCA_045540615.1 Clostridia bacterium | reverse complement strand
TGCCCAAGGGTTGGGAACCTCCATGCTTCAGATGGGAAATATTATGAAAAACCCCAGAATTTGGTTACCTCCAATTATTGTTTCCGCTATTACCGGTCCTTTGGCAACCTGTTTGTTTAAAATGGAAAATGGGATTGCGGTTGCTTCCGGTATGGGAACCTGTGGTTTGGTAGGTCCCATTGGTGTTTTGGCAGCAGGGCATACGGACACCTTCAGCATGATTGGAATGATTCTGATTTGTTTTGTTCTTCCTGCTGTTCTGACTCCGATTGTTGCATATCCTCTTCGTGCAGTAAAGTGGATCAGACCTGATGATTTGAAGCTGGATTTGTAATATGATGAGCGAGAAAAAGGCAAAAATGCTCTTGCTGTATCTGATATTCGGTGCAGGAACCACATTAGTCAATTTGCTCCTGTTTGAATTTCTTTATTATCAGCTTGAGTTAGGAACGATCGTCAGTAATCTTATTTCCTGGATTGGTGCGGTGCTTTTTGCATTTATCACCAATAAGTGGTATGTGTTTGAGAGCAAAAGCTGGAATTTTAGGTTGACCTTGAAAGAATTGATTGGTTTTTCAGGTGCCCGTGTTATGACAGGATTGATCGATTTGTGCTTTATGTATGTAACGGTGGATTTTTGGGATTTGGAAGCCAGAATTATGAAATTACTGGTGAATATTATTGTGATTATTTTGAATTACGTTGCCAGTAAAATAATCTTTAAATGAGATAAAAAAGGTATTGTAGCAGAATGTTACAATACCTCTTTTTTCTTTACGGGCTTATTATGATAAAGTGTCTGTCCTTTTTGTATCATTTTGTATTCTTTAATGTTCATGCCGAAATATTGCTTGAACCGTTTTCGAAAGGAAGATTCGTTTTCAAATCCTGTTGCTTCTGCAATTTCTTTGATAGGGAGCTGATCTGCTTTTAAAAGTTCTTCCGCTTTAGTCATCCGTACACCAATTAAATAATTAGAAAAGGTGTTTCCTGTTGCCTTTTTGTACATGATGGAAAGATAATTACTTGAAATTCCCAACTCTTCTGCAATTATTGCGGTGGTTATTTTCTTGTGAAAATTTTTTTGGACGATTGAATGGATTTTTTTGATATAATATTGATTGTACAGATATTCCTTTTTGCTTTGGGAAAGCTGTTTTCTAGTGTAAAAATCCAGTTTGTACAGTATATCATACAAAATAGAACAGCACTTGGTTTTATTTGGCTCTGTTTTATCAGTATTATAGTGAATATATTGATGAAGAAGGATGCTGAATTCATGTAAGGTTTCTTCCGATATGTCGGAAATACAATCGGGCAAAAGCAACGCGGAGCAATCTCCGATATCTTCTTCGTTTAGTTCTTTCTTGATAAGTTGAATGCGGTCAAAGGTAACAATCACGGAAAGAATGTTGACCTTTGTTTCCGGTGTACTGTAAGAATATTCCCCGGGAGAATGGACGGAACAGCCCAAAGAATGGAAATTGCGGTAATGCTGTTCTCTGTTGTTTCTGTATCTTACAATATAATCTGCTTTCGAGATGCTGATTTCAAGCATGTTTTCCGGATGAGTATTGTTCCAATAGTAATTGGTTACTACTGTTTCGCAGGCTATAATTGGTTTTGGAAATCCTTCAAAGGTGATTTTATATCCATACATATTAGCTTTAGAATTCCTTTCTCTTTTGATTATTTTTATTCTACTATAAATCTGAGATAAAAACAAGATTTTTTCAAAATAAAGATAAAAAATGATATAAATATATAAAATTTGGTCATTGAAATCAGAATAAAAAATTGATATACTAAAAGAAAAAAAGGAGAATCCTTATGAGTGTGAAAGTATATCCCGTAACAAAAACAGAAGAAGTATGTCAGGATTATGATGTAAAGGTAAACGGTATCGATGCAGAATTAAATACCGCAAGAGTATCAAAGCAGCCTTTTAACCGCCGTTGGCCCGGGCATCAAAGACAAAAAAGTCAGACAGAGCTTGTGAATTTCTTATCCATGGAAATGGACGAACCTGTTACCTTTGAAATTACCCCGAAAGAACCTTTTGAAAATGTAATCATCCGTCCTTTGTCCTTGGGAATTCAGCCTGAGATGATAGATGGTACCATTCGATTTACTTTGGAAAAACCCGGCTTTGTTACAGTAGAGCCTTACGGAATCAATCATGCACTTCATATTTTTACAGACCCTGTTTCTGAGTATGATGTGGATTTTGAGGATAAAAATGTAATTTATTTTGGTCCCGGAGAGCATGAAGCAGGCACCATTGAAATGAAAAGCGGACAGACCCTCTTTTTGGATGAGGGTGCAGTTGTGTATGCCTCGGTTCATGCTCTGGATGCGGAAAATATCAAGATTTTAGGAAGAGGAATTTTGGATAATGGTCACAATCACGAGGTGGTTGAATTTGAAGAAAATGTGTCGGGTAATTCAAAAATGGTAAAAAATGCGAAACGTCAGCATACCATTCAGCCGGAATATTGTACAGGAATCGAAATTAACGGGATTACCATCCGAAATTCTCTTGTATATAATGTTCGTATGATAGCTTGTGAGGATATTCATATTTCCAACGTGAAAATTATCGGAAGCTGGAAATATAATAGCGATGGGATTAATTCTCATAACACGAAAAATCTGCTCATTGAGAATTGCTTCATCAGAACCTTTGATGATTCTGTCTGCGTAAAAGGATTTGATTTTTATACCGTTGATGATGTGGACAAAGCGGTTTATGAAGCCTCACACCATAAGGGAAAGGTATATGAAACGGCAGAACACGTTCGTGTCAGAAATTGTACCATTTGGAGTGATTACAGCCAGTCCTTTTCTATTGGTGCAGAAACAAAAGCGGAAGAAATTTTTGATGTGGTGTTTGAAGACAGTGACATCATTCATTTTAACTGTGCGGCAATGGATTGCCATAACATTGATTACGCGGATGTTCACCATATTACTTATCAGAATCTTAATGTGGAATATGACGATACGATTCTTTGTCCTGCAAGACAGAAATCGGATGACCATGTGTACGAAAATCCGGACCCTGATTGGACCCCGTATCTGTTTGCAGTAAAAACCACTTATCACCCTGAGTACTCTTTCGGAGGAACCAGAAGAGGGAAGAGTCATGACTTGCTGTTTAAAAATATAAGAATGTTCGGAAAACACCGTCCCAAGATTGTTATGTTGGGATATGATGAGGAGCATAAAACAAAAGATGTTACTTTTGAAAATTTGTACTGGAATGGTGTTCCTGTGACAAATTGGGATGAGTTTATTTTGGAATGGGATGATGAATTTACTGAAAACATTCGGTTAATTGTTACAGAATAATATTATTTTTAAAAAAAGCTTGCATTTCTATACAAGGCGTGATATAATGAGTCAAACGGTTTACTAACCGAAATAATTACAAAGGGGATGACTATAATGAGTTATCATGTATATCCTGTTTTGCCCTGGGAAGATACTTGTAAGGATTACCAAGTTAAGATCAATGGAGTGCCGGTAGAGCTTAACACTGCAAGAGTATCGACTCAGCCTTTTAACCGCCGTTGGCCCGGACATCAAAGACAAAAAAGTCAGACGGAGCTGATTAATTTTTTATCCATGGAAATGGATGAGCCTGTTACCTTTGAAATTACTCCCAAAGAACCATTTGAAACTGTTGTGATTCGTCCTCTTTCCTTGGGGATTAAACCTGAGATTATTGACGGAACAATTAAATTCACATTAGATAAACCTGCATTCTTGACAGTTGAACCTTACGGAATCAATCATGCACTTCATATTTTTGCAGACCCAGCTTCTTCTTATGATGTGGATTTTGAAGATGAAAATGTGCTGTATTTTGGTCCCGGAGAACACGAGGCGGAAACCATTGAGTTAAAAAGCAATCAAACCTTATTCCTTGACGAAGGCGCGGTTGTATATGCCTGTGTTCATGGAATTGATGTAGAAAATGTGAAAATTTTGGGCAGAGGGATTCTGGACAATAGCCGTAATCATGAAGTCATTCTGTATGAAGAAAATGCAGAGCATAACGAAATGGCAGTAATGAATGCCACCCGGCAGCATACCATTCACTTTGAATTTAGTGACAATATTACAGTTGACGGAATTACCATCCGCGATTCTTTGGTGTATAATTTTAAGATGGTTTGCTGTGATGGCGTACATGTTTCCCATGCCAAGGTTGTTGGAAGCTGGCGGTATAATACAGATAGTTTTAATATGCACAACAGCAAAAATGTTTTGATTGAAAATTGTTTCTTCAGAAGCTTTGACGATGCGATTTGCGTTAAGGGAATGGATTTTTACAGATTGGAAAATGTGGAACAGGTTGTGTACGATTTCACCCATCATAACGGAAAGGTATATGATACCTGTGAAAATATTCATGCCAGAAATTGCACCATCTGGAGCGATTACAGTCAGGCATTTACCATCGGTGCAGAAACCCAGGCGGAAGAAATTTGCAATGTGCTGTTTGAAGATTGCGATGTGATTCATTTCAATTGCTGTATTTTGGACTGTCATAATCTCAATTGGGCAGATATTCACCATATTACTTATCAGAATATTCGTGTGGAATACGATGATGTAATTTTATCTCCACAAAGACAGGAATCGGATGACCATGTCTATGAAAACAAGATCCCTGACTGGACGCCCTATCTGATTTGTATGAGAACCTATGCCCATCCTGAATATACTTATGGATCGACACGGGCAGGAATCACTCGTGACATCCTGATGAAAAATATTTATATGTACGGAAAGCATCGACCCAAAGCAAAATTTTTGGGACGTGATGAAGAACACAAAACCAAAGATATCACGATTGAGAATTTGTATTGGAACGGTCGACCTGTTACCGATTGGTCAGAATTTGAATTGGAATGGGAAGAGGAATTTACCGAAAATATTCAGTTGATTTTCAGTAACAAATAAACAAGAAACGGAAGAACCATAAATTTGCGGTTCTTCCGTTTTTATGTTAAAAACAGCGTTTTTGATTTTTTCTGTCACATTGACCATGCTTTGTACAACGATAACAAATTTCATTCATCAAGGGTCGATCCTCAAAAAAGTCGTTCAAATTATCCATGGTGGTGCTTGCAATGTTTTCCAATGCTTCCTGAGTTAAAAATGCCTGATGCGAGGTAATGAGAACGTTGGGCATACCGATTAATCTCGCCAGAATATCATCCTGGATGACGTTCCCTGAACGGTCTTCGTAGAAAAAGTCAGTTTCTTCTTCGTATACATCCAATCCTGCACCGCCAACCTTTCCCGACTTTAATGCCTCTACTAAGCTTTCACTGTCAATTAAGGCACCGCGGGAGGTGTTAATGATAAAAATACCGTCTTTCATCATAGAAAGCGTTGTTTCGTTAATGATATATTGTGTAGATTCTGTAAGAGGACAGTGAAGGGAAATAATGTCAGACTGGCTGCACAATTCTTCTAAAGAAACATAGTCGATTCCTTCTGCAGGATATGGGTCGTAGGCTATTACTTTCATGCCAAACCCTTTGCAGATATCTATAAACACTCTTCCGATTTTCCCTGTACCGATCACCCCTACAGTTTTTCCGTGTAAATCAAAGCCTGTCAATCCGTTTAAGGTAAAGTTAAAATCTCTGGTGCGGAAGTAGGCTTTGTGAATTTTACGGTTTAATGTAAGAAGAAGAGCCATAGCATGTTCTGCGACTGCGTAAGGGGAATAGGCAGGAACACGAACCACATGAACCTTTCCGTAAGCTGATTTGAAATCCACGTTGTTATATCCTGCACACCGCATGGCAATAAGCTGGATTCCGTTTTGTTCAAGGGCGTTGATTACAGTTTCGTCCAAAGTGTCGTTGACAAATGCAACTACACAATCATACCCAGCAGTTAATCCTACGGTATCCTCGTTTAATTTATTTTCAAAATATTTGATTTTGTATCCGTATTTTTCACTCAATGGTGTGAAATAAATAGTATCATAAGGTTTCGCATCAAAAAAAGCAATTTTTTTCATTGAAATTCCTCCTTTTTTCTTATTGTTTCAAAGAAATGAAAAATTATGCTTTTTTTACAATAATCTCAGTCATACCCTGAATGGTATGAATCCATTGTTCCACGGTTTCGTTTTCAGGGAAGGATAGTCCTTGTAAAGGATTTTCGCCGCCTAACATTAAGGATTTTCCTGATCCGAGGGGATGATAAGGCTCGATATTTACTTCCAGAATATTTGTTAAACTGTTTGCCGTATCAGCAATTCCTCGAAAATGATCTTCACGATCATTCAAAGTAGGGATAATAGGGCAACGAAGAATGGATTTGCATCCTAACTTGTCCAATTTGTGAAGATTAGCTAAAATTAATTCGTTGGTAACTCCTGTGAAATCCTTATGCTTTTTAGGATCGGTTTCTTTGTAATCGTACAGGAAAATATCCACCATGGGAGCAATCTTTTCGAAATGTTCCCACGGGGCAAAACCACAGGTTTCTATGCAGGTGTGTAATCCCTTTTCCTTAGCGGCTTTCATCAGTTCGTAAGAAAAGTCAAACTGATACATGGGTTCTCCGCCTGAAAGAGTCATACCGCCGCCTGAGTTTTGGTAAAAGATTTCATCCTTCATTACCTCAGCAATGATTTCTTCCACGGTTTTATATTCCCCAGCTTTTTCCAATGCTTCTGTCACACAAGCGTCAGCACAGGCACCGCAGACAATACAATTTGTTCTGTCAAACAGATGGTCGGTAGGAGTAATGGTATGACAGCTTTTGGGACAAGCATCGACGCATCTTCCGCATCCAATGCATTTTTCTTTGTTATAAAAAAGCTGGGGTGCTGTCTTTTTGGATTCGGGATTATGACACCAGATGCAGTTTAAAGGACATCCCTTTAAAAATACTGTAGTTCTGATTCCAGGACCGTCATTGATGCAAAATTTTTGTATATTAAAAATAGTATTTTCTTTCATGATAAAAACCTCCTTGCATTATTATAATCTTGAATGTTCGAAAAGTCAATATAAATTTAAAAATTATGAACCTTTTTCTTTTTGTACAAAAATTTTTCGAAAAATGACAAATTGAAAAACGGAAAAGAGGAGGGATATGTAGGTTTACAATAGATGTGTTACACTACATAACATT
>JAZQHN010000195.1:0-3256 GCA_045540615.1 Clostridia bacterium | reverse complement strand
GGTAATGTTTTTCTTACTGATTGGAGTTTGACGGGAGTTACCTTTCTGACCACGGATTTACCCTTTTTCTTATTAGGTACTGCCATTGCGGGAGTTGGCCTGAATGCCTACCGGATTGCGGTATCAGCCATGTTTTTGGTGATGATGGGGAGTGCAGTTTTGCTTTGTCTTTACGGAGTAAAGCGGAAATGGTTTTCTTTTTTGATATTTGCGGGAGTTGGATTGTTTCCGACTTTTTATGCTTTATCTAACGCCTTTGTTCATACGGTTGTATTTGCTTTCTTCTTTTTGAGCATATTATTTACATTGAGATATGAAAAAAATCCAACGAAAGGAACATTGGCTATCCTGTTTGCTGTAATTTTGCTCGCTGTTTGCGGTGACGGAATGGCATTGGTGCTGATTGTTTTACCATTGCTTGTGCTATGCTTGTTTGGGGTTTTAAAACACTCTTTGACATTGGCAGTTTGTACTCTTTTAGGAACGATAGCGGGATTTTTGGTGCAAAAGTTATATTTACTGGGTGGAGCGGATATGAATTCCTTTATTCACAGTGAATTTATTGCACCTTCTCAGTTGATTGATAACATTCTGCTTTATGGAGAATATGTGTTGAGGCTCTTGAATGCCTACTTTTTTGAAAAAGAGGTTTTTTCCTTCAAAACAGCATTTTATGCGGTGAAAATTCTTCTCTTTCTGTTTGGATGCAGAATTATGTATCGCGAAATAAAGAAAATGCTTGTAAA
This sequence comes from Clostridia bacterium, assembly GCA_045540615.1. GTDB lineage: Bacteria > Bacillota > Clostridia > HGM11514 > HGM11514 > SIG438. The sequence continues at coordinate 2,510 of JAZQHN010000195.1, read as the reverse complement.
AAAGGAAACCGACGTAACATTTGCATTTTTAGGAACAGCTTTTGGTATGATGACCTTGATTTTATGGCTGACTACCTTTACTGTAAATATTACAACAGGACGTTACATTGCTTTTTTGCCCTTGCTGTTGGGTGTGATTTTGGCAAAATGGGCAGACAATCAAGAGTTTTTCAAAAAGAAAGCGGTTGTAGCAGGTACGGTGCTGTTGGCAATTTGTTTGGCATTGACCAATCTGATTCCAAAGGACAGAGCGCCTCATCCGGAAAATGTGTATACCAGAATGGCAGAGTTTTTGGAGCAGGAAGGCTTGAAAACAGGCTATGGAGCATTTTGGGATTCTACTGTTCTGACCGTCTATTCTGAAGGAACGGTGAATGTACGTGCGGTGATGTATAAGGGCAAAGCTTTACAACCCCAAGAATGGTTTTGTAAAAAATCCTGGTATGATGAAGAAGCTAATTTTATCATTATTAAAAATGAAGATTCGGTCAAGGAAGAGGATACCTATTTTTACAATGGTATTTTTAATTCCGGAATTGACAGCGGTTACCGATATGAAGTGACCAAAGAAAATGTTGAGCAATTTTTGGGTGCACCGGCAGAAACAAAAGAGTTTGAAAATTATACTATATTAATCTATGATTCTATACAATTGGAGAAAAGTTGGTTATGAGTAAATTAAGTATTATAATTCCCTGCTATAATGAAAAGGATAACATTGTGCGCATTGTGGAAAGAGTCCGCAGTGTACCGGAATATGAAAAAGAAATTATAGTGGTGGATGACTGTTCTACGGACGGTACAAGAGAAATTTTAAAGGACCAGGTAGAGCCTTTGGTATCAAGGGTGCTGTATCAAGAGGTGAACCGTGGGAAGGGTGCTGCGTTACGAATGGGCTTTTCGGTTGCTACGGGAGATGTTGTGATTGTTCAGGATGCAGATGACGAATATGACCCCATGGAATATAAATATGTAGTTCAACCTGTGTTTGACGGTGAGTATCCTGTAGTGTACGGCTCCAGGTTTTTGAAAGGTAAGCGGGACGGGTATTTGGCAAATCGTGTTGCAAATGCGGTTTTGACCTTTTTATCCAATCTGTTTACAGGACAAAAACTGACAGATATGGAAACCTGTTATAAGGCATTCCGACGGGATATTATTCAGTCTATTACTATTGTGGAAAATCGCTTTGGTTTTGAACCTGAGATTACCGCAAAGCTTTCCGGCCGTGGAATTAAAATTCACGAGGTTCCTATTTCTTATCATCCCCGTACCACTCAGGAGGGGAAAAAAATCGGAATCAGCGACGGAATCCGAGCCCTTTATTGTATTGCCAAATATAAAAAATGATTCGTTTATTTAAGCAGTTTTTACGCTACTTTATTGTAGGCGGAACAGCAGCGGTGACGGAGTGGGTCATCTTTTTGCTGTGTGAGTTCATTGGATTCCATTATCTTTTTGCAACGGCGGTTTCTTTTATAGTGGCAACCTATGTGAATTTTATTATGGGAAAAAACTTTGCCTTTAAGGAAGAATCCAACGGCAGTTTCAAGGAAGCATTTTTGGTTTACTTGGTCAGTCTGGTGGGATTGCTGATTAACTTAGGTTTGATGTATTTATTTGTTTCTGTTTTTGATTTGAATGAGCTGATTTCCAAGCTCTTTTCGACAGGAATTGCTTTTTTCTGGAATTTCTTTTCCAGAAGATATTTGATTTATGTAAAATAAGAGAGGGTGAAACGGAGCTTTGTCGATACGCGGTGAGGCTCCTTTTCCTTCAATATAGGAGGTTGGTTCAATTGAAATTGATTTCATGGAATGTAAATGGCTTGCGTGCCTGCCTTGAAAAAGGCTTTGAAGAAATTGTATCAAATTTGGATGCTGATGTATTTTGTGTTCAGGAAACCAAAATGCAGGAGGGACAGGCAGAGCTGTCCTTATCTCAATATTACAAATATTGGAATTCTGCAGAAAAAAAGGGGTATTCAGGAACTGCTTTATTCAGTAAGAAGGAACCAATTTCTGTCCGTTACGGAATCGGGATTGAAGAGCATGACCGTGAGGGACGAGTAATTACAGCAGAATTTGAAGATTTTTTTGTAGTTACCTGCTACACGCCTAATTCTCAGAACGAATTGAAACGTCTTGCTTACAGAATGGAATGGGAGGATGCCTTTTTCTCATACCTGAAACAGCTGGAAGAGGAAAAACCGGTTGTTTTATGTGGCGATTTAAATGTTGCTCACAGGGAAATTGATTTGAAAAATCCAAAAACAAATCACTTTTCTGCTGGTTTTACAGACGAAGAAAGAAATAAAATGACAGAGCTTCTAGATGCTGGATTTATAGATACTTATAGATATTTGTATCCAGAAAAAGAAGATGCTTATACTTGGTGGTCTTATATGAGACAGGCAAGAGAAAAGAATGTAGGATGGAGAATTGATTATTTTATAGTATCAGATATATTAAAAGATAAGATAAAGGATACTAAAATTCATAGTAGTGTTA
>JAZQHN010000194.1:0-5426 GCA_045540615.1 Clostridia bacterium | reverse complement strand
ATTCGCGCGAAGGCGGAAGCTGCATTAAAGAAATTAAATCAATATGATGCAGACTTTTGTCAGCGTTCCGCTTTCTTAGAAGCAGTCATTGAAAGCTGTAATGCGGTAATTACTTATGCAAACCGTTATGCTGCTCTTGCAAAGAAGGAAGCAGAAAGTTGTGCAGATGCTAAGAGAAAAGAAGAACTGCTTACCATTGCTAAAAACTGCGAACGGGTTCCTGCAAAGGGTGCTACCAGCTTTTATGAAGCATGTCAGAGTTTTTGGTTTGTGCAGATGCTGATTCAGATCGAATCCAGCGGACACTCTATTTCCCCCGGTCGTTTTGACCAGTATATGTATCCTTATTTTAAAAAGGATTTTGAAAGCGGAAAAATCTCTTTGGAATTTGCTCAGGAATTGATTGATTGTGTATGGTTAAAGCTGAACGATTTCTGCAAAGCAAGAGACGTAGCATCCGCAGAAGGCTTTGCAGGCTACGGTTTGTTCCAAAACCTCATTGCAGGTGGACAGACAAAAGACGGTCAGGATGCCACCAACGAGCTTTCCTATATGACCATTCAGGCAACCATGCATGTATTTCTGCCTCAGCCCTCCTTCTCGGTTCGGGTATGGAACGGTTCTCCTCAAAGCTTTTTGTTAAAAGCAGCAGAGCTGACCAGAACAGGAATCGGATTCCCGGCTTACTACAATGATGAAGTTATTATTCCTGCTCTTATTAACCGCGGTTTAACCATTGAAGATGCCCGTGATTATAATATTATCGGCTGTGTAGAACCTCAGAAATCAGGAAAAACAGACGGTTGGCACGATGCTGCATTCTTTAATATGTGCCGTCCTATGGAACTGGTGTTCTCCGGCGGTAAGGATCAGGGAAAACAAATCAGCGTTGATACAGGCGACGTTACCAAGATGACCAGCTTTGAGGAATTTTATGATGCGTACAAGGCTCATATGAGCTATATGATTGAACTCATGGTTAATGCAGACAATGCTATTGACATGGCACATGCAGAACGTTGTCCTCTCCCCTATTTGTCCTCTATGATTGAAGATTGTATCGGAAAAGGGAAATCGGTACAAGAAGGCGGTGCGGTTTATAATTTCACAGGTCCTCAGGGCTTTGGAATTTCTAATATGGCAGATGCTCTTTACGCTATTAAAAAACTGGTGTTCGAAGAAAAAAGCGTGACCCTTGCTGAATACAAGCAAGCATTGGAACAAAACTTCGGTCAGGGCAACGCAAAAGACATTACCACCGCTGTAGTTCGCCAATTGATGGCACAAGGGGTTAACGTATCAGAAGAAGATATTGCATCCATTTACAAAAAAGCTTCTGCCGGTCTTTCTCAAAACGGAAATTCTCTGCTTGAGAAAATTGAAGCACTGCCTAAATTCGGTAACGATATTGACGAGGTTGACCAGCTGGCACGCGATGTAGCATACACCTATACCAGACCGTTGGAACAATACAAAAATCCCAGAGGCGGACAATATCAGGCTGGACTTTATCCTGTTTCCGCCAACGTTCCTTTGGGTGCGCAGACAGGGGCTACTCCTGACGGACGTCTTGCCTTTACTCCTATTGCAGACGGTGTTTCTCCCGCTGCAGGAAGAGATGTAAAGGGTCCTACTGCTGCGGCAAACTCTGTTTCAAAATTAGACCACTCCATTGCTTCTAACGGAACCTTATATAATATGAAGTTTCACCCTTCTGCATTAAAGGGAATGGAAGGCTTGGAAAACTTTGTTGCTCTGATTCGTGCATACTTTGACCAAAAGGGCAGCCACGTTCAGTTTAACGTAGTCAGCCGCGAAACCTTATATGATGCACAAAAGCATCCGGAAAATTACAAAAACCTGGTGGTACGTGTAGCAGGATATTCTGCACTCTTTACCTCACTGTCCCGCTCCTTGCAGGATGACATTATCAACAGAACGGAACAGTCAGCATTTTAGTAAAGGATTTTGATTATGACAAATTATCTGGAAACAAAGGGACGTATCTTTGATATCCAGCGTTATTCCGTCCACGACGGACCGGGAATCCGTACCATTGTCTTTTTAAAGGGATGCTTATTCCGTTGCAAATGGTGCTGTAACCCCGAATCCCAGGAATTTGAGATACAAACCATGAAAACAGAACAAGGGGAAAAGGTAACAGGAAGAGATGTTACCGCCCGTGAGGTGTTGGAAGAGGTCAGACAAGACATGCCTTATTATCGCCGCTCCCGAGGAGGTCTTACCCTTTCAGGAGGAGAATCTCTGCTGCAGCCCGCCTTTGCTAAGGCGTTGTTTATGGGAGCTCACCAAATGGGAATCAACACCGCCATTGAAACAACAGGTGCAGTAAAAATGGATATTATCTCCGACCTTTTGCCTCATATAGATTATTTTTTAATGGATATTAAGCATATGAATCCTGAAAAGCATAAGGAATTTACAACCCGGGATAATCGGTTAGCTTTAGAAAATGCCAAAACTATTGCAAAAGAAGCTAATTATTATGCAGTACGGATTCCTGTGATTCCTGGATTTAACGATGCTCCCGAAGAAATTGCCGCTATTGCTCAATATGCAGAAGAGCTTTCGGCAGACCGACTTCATCTGCTTCCTTATCATCGGTTGGGAGCGGATAAGTATACATCCTTAGGAAGAACCTATGAGCTTTCTGAAATTCTTCCGCCGGACGAATCAAAAATGGCTTCATTACTACGTGTAGCAGAACAGTTCAAAACACCTTGTCAGATAGGAGGATAAGCCGATGGATCATTTACAGGATAAAATGAGAATTGTGCAGGAATTGGTACCGGGAAAACAGATTACCCTGGCACACATCATTGCCAATCCTGACGAAATCTTATATCAGAAATTGGGGCTTGACCCGGCAGAAGAACACAAGGGTGCAATCGGAATTGTAACCATGTCGCCCAGCGAAACGGCAATCATTGCCGGCGATATTGCTATCAAAACCTCCGGGGCTGAATTGGGCTTTGTGGATCGGTTCAGCGGAACTCTGATTGTAACCGGTACGGTATCTGAGGTGCAGGAGTCATTGCTGGGAGTGACCGAGTATTGTGCCCAAACATTGCACTTTACCGTTTGTCCCATTACAAAAACATGAAGCGAATTATCTTTATTGGAAAAAGCAGTGCGGGCAAAACCTCTCTGACCCAGAAAATGAGAAACGAGCCTGTGGCTTATCACAAAACCCAATATGTTAATTTTAAAGATATGGTGATTGATACACCGGGAGAATATGCGGAAAACGCGGAGCTTGCCGCCGCCCTTGCTCTTTATTCTTATGAAGCAGATGTGGTGGGATTGTTGATTAGTGCTACCGATCCTTTTTCCCTCTTTCCTCCTAACATCACTCCCTTGGTCAATCGGGAAGTCATTGGAATCGTAACACAAATAGACCAACCTGATGCAAGACCTGACCGTGCAGAACGATGGCTTCGGCTGTCCGGTTGTAAAAAAGTGTTCCATACCAGCGCTATCACGGGAGAAGGAGTAAAAGAATTGAAGGAATATCTGTTATAAAAGTTTGTTTTTCTTTGATTCTGTGTTTAAAAACAGAAAAAACAACAAAAAAAAAGAAAAAACCAGCAAAAACTATTGACTTTTATCGCTTTTTATGCTATGATTGTACTATACAATAGTACTTTAATAAAAAATCTGAACTAAAGGAGTAAATAAAATGGTATCAGAATTCGAAATCAAAAAACAAATTTGCGACATTGGTAAAAGAATTTATGATCGTGGAATGGTTGCTGCAAACGACGGTAACATTTCGGTCAAAATTTCTGACAACGAATTCCTGTGCACCCCTACCGGTGTAAGTAAGGGATTCATGACACCTGAGTACATCTGTAAGGTGGATGCTGAAGGTAATGTACTGCAAGCGAATGGTAACTTCAAGCCTTCTTCCGAAATCAAGATGCACATGAGAGTGTACAAACAACGTCCTGATGTTATGAGTGTGGTTCATGCTCATCCCATCTATGCGACAAGTTTTGCAATTGCAGGAATTCCGCTGACTCAGCCTATCATGCCTGAAGCGGTTATCGCTCTTGGTTGCGTACCGATTGCTGAATATGGTACTCCTTCCACCAACGAAATTCCCGATGCAGTTGAAAAGTACTTACAGTATTATGATGCAGTATTACTTGCAAACCACGGCGCTTTGTCCTATTCCGATTCTCTGCTCAGTGCTTACCACAAGATGGAATCTTTGGAATTCTATGCAGAATTGCTGTTCAAATCCAAGCAGTTGGGCGGACCTAAGGAACTGAGCGAAGATCAGGTTCAACGTTTGTATGAAATCAGAAGACAGTTTGGTCTGAAAGGAAAGCATCCTGCTGATGTTTGCCCCAATGCCAAAGAAGGTAAACCCAGCTGTCACAGCTGCGGTGGAAAATGCACCTGTCATGCTGATCATTCCGATTCAGACGCAAAGCTGATTGCTGAAATCACCAAAAAGATTATGGAACAGTTAGGCTAATAAAGGGAGTGTTGTCCCATGAATGAACAACAAATTATCAAAGCGGTAGAAAAAGCCGTTCATTCTTCTTCCTCGGTTACTTTGGCACAGGCAAAAAAATTGATCGCGAGAGTAGAGGAAGAAGCTGCGAGAATCGGAGTGAATGCAGTTGTTGCAGTAGCAAACAGCGGTGCTCATCCAATCGCTGTAGAATGTATGGACGATAGCTTTATCGCAAGCTATGATGTGGCAGTACAAAAGACATTCACTTGTGTTTCTTTGAAAATGTCCACCATTGAGTTGAAAAAACTGGCTCAGCCTGAGCAACCCTTATATGGAATTCAGTTTACCAATCAAGGGAAAATTGTGATTTTCGGTGGCGGAGTTCCTCTAAAAAGAGGAAACAAGGTCATTGGTGCATTGGGTGTCAGCGGTGGAAGCGAAGAACAGGATACCTATCTTGCCGATTTTGGGCTGAAGGTATTTGAGGAGGAAATTCTTTGATACAGCCAATAAAAGCCGGACTGCAAATTCAATCCGTTTCAGCGGAGGAAGAACAGTCAGTTATTTATCAGTTAATTGAACAGGGAGGGTATCTTTGTTCCCGCGAGGAAGAAAATATGCTTCCTTCTCTGTTAAAAAGAACTTCCAATCTGTCCGCGATATTTTATCTATTGGGCAGTGCGGCAGGGGCAGACAGAAGCTTTCTGATTTGCCAAAACTCTTTTTCTTACGACGGTTCAGTTCCTATAATTGTTGTAAGAAACGAAACTACTAAGAATCGAGGGATTACTATGGATGCTGCAAGTATTGAAAAAATTGTACAGCAAGTCATTTCCCAGATGAACGGAGCATCTGCGGCTCCTGCAGCCGCAAAATCAGCCGGCCCGATTCCTAAAACCTCAAGAGTTGCAATGCTCACCAAATTAGAGCATTACGACAT
>JAZQHN010000193.1:0-5321 GCA_045540615.1 Clostridia bacterium | reverse complement strand
AGTTCGCCGCATATTCCTATCCATTTTCCATGCTTATGAGCATTTTCGGCTGAAAATTGTATCAATCGCAAAATTGCTTCATGATGGGTATCACAAAATGCTTCAACATCTGGATTCTGTCTATCACATGCTAAGGTATATTGTGTTAAATCATTGGTTCCAACACTAAAGAAATCAACATGTGGAGCTAATTTATCACTGATAATAGCAGCAGCAGGTGTTTCAATCATGATTCCAAGTTCGATATTTTTGGAAAATTCGATTTCTTGAGAACGAAGACTTGCTTTTACTTCATCACAAATTGTAATAATTTTATTCAGCTCATCTAAAGATGTGATCATAGGAAACATAATTCCTAAATTTCCGTATGCAGATGCGCGAAAGAGGGCACGAAGTTGTGTTTTGAAAATTTCCGGTCTTGACAAACAAATTCTGATTGCACGAAACCCCAGTGCCGGATTTTCTTCTTTGTTCAGATGAAAATAATCCACTTTTTTATCCGCACCAATATCCAAGGTTCTTATAATTACTTTTTTTCCGGGCAAACTTTCCAAAACTTTTTTATAAATGAGAAATTGCTTTTCTTCTGAGGGATAATCCTGATCTTCAAGATAGATAAATTCACTCCTGAATAATCCGATTCCGCCTGCGTCGTGAAACAGCACCTCGCCAATATGATCTGTGCTTCCGATATTTGCATACAAATTTATTACAGTTCCGTCAATTGTTTTATTTTCTTTTCCTTTAAGCTTTTCCAATAACTGTTTCTTTTCTGTTTCTTCACGGTGTTTTTTGGTGTATTGTTCTGTTGTATTGTCATCAGGTGATACAATTAATTTGCCTTCATATCCATCAACGATAGCGTCGTCACCATCATGGATCATTTCGAGAAAATCTTTTCCAATACCAATAATTGCCGGTATATTCATATTTCGAGCCAGGATGGCTGTATGAGAATTTGATGAGCCGTATGCTGTAACAAATGCAACGATATTTTCCTTGTTCATTGAAACAGTTTCACTTGGAGTTAAATCATCTGCACAGATAATTGACTTTTCTGCTATTTCTTCCTGGGTTTTACAGCCGGATAATTCCATGAGAATTCTGTTTGAAATATCTCTGATATCGATTGCTCTTGCTTGCATATATCCATCATCCATAGAAGAAAACATCTCGGAAAAATTATCAGCTGTAACAGCTACGGCATAATCGGCATTTACTTTCTGTGTTTCAATAATACTGTATATTGATTGGTTGTAATCTTCATCTTCTAACATCATTTTGTGAATTTCAAATATTTGTGCATTTGTTTCTCCTACTTCTTTTAAAGCCTTTTGGTAGATTATATCAAGATTGGAAATTGCTTGTTTTTTTGCTGTTTCGTATCTTGATTTTTCAAATTGAGTATCTACAACATGGATCCTTCTTACAGAATGGTCTTGTTTTTTTAATAATTTTATTTTCCCAAATGCGATTGCATCGTAAACACCGGTTCCTTTCAATTGCAACAACCGTTATCCCTCCTCAAAGATTTTCCGAGAAAAAATATTCCAGTTCTTTTGCAGCACTTTCCTCATCTACACCTTCAACTGTTACTGTAATCACATCACCATATTTAATTCCCATTCCCATAATAGCCATGATTTTTGTAGCATTTGCACTTGTTCCTTTGCATTCGACAGAAATAGTGCTTCTGTATTCTCTTGCTTTTTTTGCAAGCAATCCTGCTGGACGGGCATGAATTCCTATTTCATCCTTGATTGTATATTTGAATTTTATCATTTTCTTTTCTCTCCTTAATGAAGTTTGATTAATTGCATTCCGTGTTTGATAGCTCCGTCAGCCAACGGCTCAATCTTACGGAATTTTTCACTGTTACAAATAACAAGAGGTGTTGTGAGAGAATAACCTTCATTCTTTATTTTTTCCATATCAAATGAAATTAATAAATCACCTTTTTTGACTTTTTGCTGTTCCTTTACATGACAGGTGAAAAATTTACCCTTTAATTTTACAGTGTCAATCCCGATATGAAGAAGAATTTCTGCACCGTTTTTTGCAATTAGATTAATTGCATGTTTTGTTTCAAATAAAGATGAAACTGTACCGTCACAAGGGGAATAAAGCTTACCGTCAGTTGGTTCGACAGCAACCCCTTCGCCTAATATTTTTTCTGAGAAAACATCATCTTTTACTTGTTGAAGGGGAACAACAGTTCCGTTCATATGGGATACCAGTGTAATGGATGTGACGGTTTGATGATTCTCAATTTTATTTGTTACCTCTGAATTTTCTTCCAACTGCACAACATCGGATTCCGGATGTTCAAGATAATCCTCAAAATTTGACTTGATTACCGATACTTGCGGGCCATAAATCACTTGAACACCTTTTCCTTTTTTAATAATTCCTGATGCACCGCTTTCTTTCAATAAGGAATCTTTGACTAAGTCCGGATTATTTACTGTAATTCGAAGTCTGGTAGCACAGCAATCAATATCAGAGATATTCTCTTTTCCGCCTAATCCTTTCAGAATATATGCGCTAATTTTATTTTTCTCACCTTTATTTGCGGATTTTGATTCGTTTAAATCTTTTCTGGTATATAATTTTGTTTCTTCATCATCCGCTTCTCGTCCCGGAGTTTTAAGATCTAATTTTGTAATCAGAAAATAGAAAATACAATAATATAATACTGCATAGATCAGACCGACAATTACAATCCAAATCCAGTTTGTTTTAGCATTTCCCTGTAGAATGCCAAATAAAAATAGGTCAATTGCACCGCCGGAAAAAGTCATACCTACCCCTACATTAAAAATATGCATGAGCATAAAGGATAAACCGGCAAGAACACAGTGAACTGCATACATCAAGGGTGCAACGAACAAAAAGGTAAATTCAAGAGGTTCAGTAATTCCCGTAATAATTGAAGTTAAGGCAGCAGAAAGAAGTAAGCCTTGAACCACTTTTTTCTTTTTTCTTCTTGCCGCTTTATACATTGCATAAGCCGCAGCGGGTAAACCGAAAATCATAAAGGGAAATTTACCTGACATAAACCGTGTTGCGGAAACAGAAAAAGTTTCTGTTGATTTTGATGCCAATTGTGCAAAAAAGATGTTTTGAGCTCCTTGAACAACGGTTCCGTCAATGATCATAGAACCACCAAGCTCTGTTTGCCAAAACGGCATATAAAAGACGTGGTGAAGACCAAAGGGAATTAAGGCTCTTTCAATTGTACCATAAATCCAAGTGCCTGCATATCCTGAATTTAAAACAAGGGCTCCCAATTTTGAAATTCCAAGCTGAACAATAGGCCATAAATAAAACATGATAATTCCCACAAGCAAATAAACCAAACTACAGATAATCGGAACGAATCTTGTTCCGCCAAAAAAGGATAGCACTTGCGGGAGCTGGATTTTATAAAACCGGTTATGAAGTGCTGCAACTCCAAGTCCGACTACAATACCGCCAAAAACACCCATTTGTAACGTAGTAATTCCCAAAGCAGATGTGGTGGAATTTTCAGCCATTGTCTCAATACCGCCTCTTGCAGTAATCAATGCACTGATAACAACATTCATGACCAAATACGCAATTGCACCTGAAAGGGCGGCGACTTCTTTTTCTTTCTTTGCCATACCGATTGCAACACCCATTGCAAAAAGAAGGGGAAGGTTATCAAATACAACACTACCTGTTTTACTCATAATATCCAAAATGGTATATAAAATTCCACCTTCCGTGATAATATTAGTTAAACGATAGGTTTCCAATGTGGTTGGATTTGTAAAAGAACTTCCGATACCGAGAAGTAATCCCGCAACAGGAAGTAATGCAATAGGAAGCATAAAGGAACGTCCTACACGTTGTAAAACACCAAAAACTTTGTCTTTCATTTTTATTCCTCCAAACAAAACAGAGATTTACTTACAGTATTGTTATTTTTTCATTGCTTTATTCTTTTTTTAAAAATAAAAGACAATTGTGTTGGTTTTCTGTAAAATTATTTTCCTGTTGTCTCATTTTACCCGAATTAATATGAAATCTGAAAATAGGAATTGGTTTATCAAAAAAGTATTGACAGGAATGGATTGTATGATTTATAATAAAACTATCCCATATTTTTCTTTTTTCAGGGGGTGTTTTTAACTATATGGAGTATTTAGATTACGGAATTCGATTGAAAAAAGATAAATTTACTTTTTTTGTTTCATATGAAAAAAATATCGACCCGCATACCCATGATTTTTTAGAGCTTGCTTATGTTGCCAAAGGAGAAATTCTTCATTCCTTTGACGGAGCTGAAACTTATATCCGACAGGGAGATTATTTGATTGTGGATTACGGTGTTAAACACAGCTATCAACAAGTAGGCGAGGAACCGATTTGTGTGATTAACTGCTTGTTTTTGCCTGAATTTTTTGATAAAACATTGGTACACAGCAAATCCTTTCACCAATTAATTCAGCATTATTTGATAAGAATGAGTGAACCGTTTACGGTTTTGCAACCTAATTCCTTTGTTTTTCATGGGAACGACTTGATTCAGCAATTAATTTTACGAATGCAAAATGAATATGAAGAAAAAAAACCGGGTTATTTGGAGATTTTAAGAGGAAACTTAATTGAATTGGTTATTCTTACAATGCGTCAAATTAATATTCCCTCTTCCAAAGCGGAACGTTCTTGCGACGAAGTAATTAATTACGTGAATGAAAATTACGCAGAACGGTTATTATTATCTCATCTTGCAAAAAAGATGAACTACAGTTTGCCCTATTTGAGCCGACATTTTAAGGAAGAAACAGGAATTACATTTTCTGAATATGTTCAAAAGGTGCGTATAGAACAAAGCTGCCGTCTTCTTGCAAATACCAAAAAAAGTGTCATAGAAATTTCTCAATTAGTCGGGTATTCCGATGTGAAATTTTTTAATCACTTATTTCAAAAGCATAAAAAAATGACTCCAAGATTTTTTCGTAAAATTATTCAGGAAGAAATTCATGAGTAGTATTTTCGAAAATGATTGATTTTTTTGTGAATTTATGGTATAATGATTTCAATCAAAGCTTGAAATTGTCGATATGAATTCTTGCGAATTCTCGATATGTTGCCTTACGGCAACGAGAATTCATATCATATCGAGTTTGACCGAAGGGAAAACATATCGATTTTACGAAGTAAAAATATCGAGCAAACCTTAGTTTGCATATCGCCAAAAAGCTTGGTATCTAAATTGTTCACTGATTCTATAAAGATTGTCGAATATTATAGAAAAATAAATGGGTTGACAATATCCTGCAATTTGTATATAA
>JAZQHN010000192.1:0-4171 GCA_045540615.1 Clostridia bacterium | reverse complement strand
CAGGAAAATAAATATTCTTTGCTAATTGCTGGGTCAAAGTACTTCCGCCCTGCAATAGTTTTTTCTCTTTCACGTCAGTAATAAATGCTCGCATAGTTCCAACGAAATCAAAACCGTTATGATGATAAAATCTTCTGTCCTCAATTGCAACTACTGCTTCTGTATAAATCCCGGGGATAAGTTCCAAAGGAGTAAAATGCTCTTGGGTTCTAATATCCTCCATCGCTTCATCAAGAGGAAGCTGTTCCAAAGCTTGCTGATACAGCTCAAATCCCTGATAACCAAAAACACAACCAACACATAGCAAACCGAGTATCAGTAAAAACAACAGTCGTCTCAGCCATTTCATGTTGCAAACCTCCTTTCTATTCTACATATAAGGTATCATAATTCCGTGAATTTGTCAAGACTTCAACCTCATTTGTTATCAATTCGTAAAATCTCTGTTTTTTCCAATAATCCTCTGTTTTTTGCACTTGATTTATATTTTGTTCATGATATAATAAAAAGAAAAAGGAGTTTTCTCATGAAACAGATATCATTTAAACATGTCACTTTAAAAGACGGATTTTGGCAGAAAAAGCAAGAAATGAACAAAAATGTTACCATTCATTCTGTATGGGAGCAATTTGATAAAACAGGAAGAGTAGAAGCATTTACCTGTAATTGGAAGGAAGGAATGGACAACAAGCCTCATATTTTTTGGGATTCTGACATTGCAAAATGGATAGAGGCTGCTTCCTATATCATTACAAAAGAATCCGATTCTCAATTAATAGAACGAATTGAATGGGTAATCGATCAAATTGAAAAAAATCAGGATGACTCAGGTTATTTCAACATTTATTATTTGGTTTGCGAACCGGACAAACGATTTACAGACAGAGATTGCCATGAACTTTACTGTGCAGGTCATCTGATTGAAGCTGCAGTTGCTTATTATTATGCAACGGGAAAAGACAGATTTTTAAAATTAATGATAAAATATGCCGATTACATTGAACGAATCTTTGTGAAAAATGAATTGATTGACGGACGTCCTGCCTCATTCACCTCACCCGGCCACGAAGAAATAGAATTGGCACTTGTTAAGCTATATCAATGCACGGGAGAAAAACGATATCTGAACCTGTCAGAATTTTTTCTGAGTCAAAGAGGTCAAAAAAGACCCGATTCAAATCCCAACTCGAGATGGAATGGAAATCCGGTGATACAAGACCATCTTCCTGTGAAGGAACAGCACTTCGCCATCGGTCATTCTGTACGTGCGTGCTACTTATATTGCGCGATGGCGGATATGGCAATAGAAACCGGAGATGCTGAATATATTTCTGCTTGCAAAGATTTATTTGATGATATTAAAAATAAAAAAATGTATCTTACAGGTGGAATCGGTTCTTCAAATTTAGGAGAAGCCTTTACTATTGAATATGACTTACCCAATGCAAGAGCTTATGCAGAAACCTGTGCTGCGATTGGATTAATGCTCTTTTCGAGGCGTATGAGTATGATTGATGCTGATTCAAAATATCAAGACGTATTAGAACGGGCAATGTATAATGGGATGCTGTCAGGAATTTCTTTAGACGGAAAAGGATTTTTCTATGAAAATCCGTTAGAAATAAATTTGAAGCATCGCCAAAAGCACATCAGTACTCCTGATAAAGCAGAACGTTTTCCTATTACTCAACGACCGGAGGTGTTCAGTTGTTCCTGTTGCCCTCCCAATCTAAATAGAATTTTCGCTGCAATCGGAGATTATTGTTATGGTGTTGAACAAGACACTCTTTACGTTCATCAATTTATGGCAAGCACCTTAGAAACAGAAAAAATCTCCGCATCTCTAAAAACAAATTATCCTATAGGCGGTACGGTTACACTAGAAGTAAGCGGAGTAAGTTACATCAAAATCAGAATTCCGGGATGGTGTCAGAATTTTTCTGTAAATGCAAAATATATCTTAAAAAATGGTTATGCCGAAATCAAAAATGAGAACAAACCTATAACTGTTACCTTTGACATGACCCCTCAACTGATCGCCGCTTCACCACGCGTTTGGGAAAATATAAACAAAGTTGCAGTCCAAAGAGGACCTATCGTATACTGCTTAGAAGGGATAGATAACGGTGATAATATAAACAACCTTTATCTAAATAAAACAACTCAATTTAAAGAAGAATTTTCAGACTATTTTAATAATATAGTGCTAACAGCAAAAGGTTTTTTCAAACAAGACAGCGATATCCTTTACTCCCCTTTGAATGATCAATTCGAGGAAACAGATCTAACACTGATTCCATACCATTGTTTTGCAAACCGCGGTGAAAGTGATATGCTGGTTTGGATGAATTATCGTTAAGGTTTCGTCCTCTCGTTTTGTAAAGATAAAAAATATTTTCTGTTGTAATACGGAAAAAAACGTTTTTTGTTGCAAATGCAACAGCGTTTTTTGTTTCTTTCTGATATAATTATTTAAACTGTAAGAAACTGTTTTTTATTCCATTGCCATGAAGGAAAAAATGAACAGTTTCTTCGGAAAAATTTAAGGAAAAGAGGAAAAAAGAATGAAGAAAAGAATTGGCGCTCTTCTTCTTGCCGGAACCATGATGCTTTCCTTGCTGACCGGTTGCGGAAGTACAGAAGAAACAAAACAAGCAGCAGATGACTCTAGTAAAGAAGTTCATCTGAAATGGGTCATTGCTGGTGATACCATTCCTGAAGGTCATGACAAGGTAATGGAAGAGGTAAACAAGTACTTAAAAGAAAAAATCAATGCTACTTTAGAAATGCAGTTTATCCAACCCGGTGACTACAAGACCAAGACTCAGATGATGATGGCTTCTCAGGAAACCGATTGGGATCTGATGTTCACATCTAACTGGCAGAATCCTTATGAAGATGCCGCTTTAAAAGGCGGATATTATGACATTAAGGATTTACTGCAATCCGAAACTCCTGACCTTTACAAATTCTTCCCTGAATCTTACTGGGATGCTCTGACCATGAATGATGGCGGTATTTATGCTGTTCCCATGAATCAGGTTATGTATCAGCAGAAGGGTTTGTATTTCAAAAAGGAATTGGTTGACAAATACAATCTGGAAGAAGCAATCATGGCAGCTGATTCTTTAGAAGATTTGTCCCCTGTTTACGAAACAGTTGCAGAAAACGAACCCGATGTTCAAGCTTTGATTACTTCTATTCCCACTCAGTTTGAAGAAAGTGTTACCGAAATTGCTGCAGGTATCAGCATTGCTCAGGGTACTGTAGTAGAAGATTGCAGAGACGAAGATTTACTGCCTGCTTACAAGATTATGAGAGATTGGTATGTAAAGAAAATTCTGCCTCAGGATGTTAACTTTGATGCAACCACTTATCTCCAAATGGGTAAAGTATTCTCTCGTTACAATCGCCAGTTACCCGGTGTAAATGCAAAACATCGTATTTCCTATGACTGGGATGTTATTAACAAGCCTACCACAGGTATTACTTTGCGCAGAGCTGACGTTCAGGGTGCTTTAACTGCAATTAATCGTATGTCCAAAAACCCTGCCCGTGCTCTGAAACTGTTAGAATTAATGAGCACTGACCAATATCTGTTCAACCTGATGGCTTATGGTATTGAAGGCGTAAACTATACCAAAGAAGGTAATAGAATCACTCCTACTGAAAATTCATACTATGTACAGGAATTCAGAATTGGTAACCAGTTCTTAGCTTATCTGATGCCCGGTTATGAAGATGGTGTTTGGGAAGAAACCGACAGAATGAACAGAGAAGCTCCTGTTGATGAAAGTATCGGATTTATTTTCGACAGAACTCCTGTTGAAACCGAAATCACCAACGTGCAATCTGTTACTGAATATTCTGATTCTTTGAACGGCGGTCGTGCTGAAGATGTTGAAGGTACCTACAAAATGCATCTGGAAAAGAGAGAACTTGCAGGTTCTCAGAAACTGAAAGAAGAAGTCGAAAGACAGTATGCTGAATGGAAAGCAACTCAGGAATAATCCATTAACACATACGAAAAGAGGAAACCGATTCGGTTTCCTCTTTTTTTGAAAAATAAATATTGAATTTCGTTAATTTAAAAAATTAATGTTTTGAAAGAGAATTTTTGTATGCCACAAAACATAAAAGAAGACCTAAAATTGATATAACAGAAGTCGGA
>JAZQHN010000191.1:0-4810 GCA_045540615.1 Clostridia bacterium | reverse complement strand
ATCAATCAAAAGATGAGGAAATTCCTTTAACAATTCATCCCACAACCGATATAATCCCATGATATATTTAATTTCTGTTATTCCCTTTCGGTCGAATGAATCATGTTCTCTCCAATAAGGAAGAGTATCAAACATATTATAATCCTGTCTGTAACAATCAATTTCCAATTCTTTAATAAACCCTGAAATGGTTTCAAAGCAATAATTCCACGCCTGTTCATCCCCAAGATTTAAAAGTTTATAATAATCTGTGTAAGCATCTGATACCAAAAAATATTCAGGATGTTTTTTTGCAGTTGGCGTATGATGAACAATTCGTTCCGGTTCAAACCAAAGGAGAAATTTCTTCCCTGCATCATGAACTGCTTTTGTGACATCCTTTAATCCTTGAGGATGAATTAGAGGACTCACCCGCCAATCTCCTGTATGATCCCCCCAATCGCCTTCATATTCATCAGGAGTTGGTGCTGTGTCAATTCCGTACCAACCTGCATCCATCCAGATATATTCCACAGGGATATCGTATTTTTGAATTACTTCAATTCTTTTTAATACCGATTCGGTTTTCATACCGCCCCAAATTCCTGCACAAAAGGGACCGTATTGATCGCGTCCCGGTTGGCCAATCAGAGAAAATTCTTCTTTCAGCAATCGTCTCCAACGGTTCTGGCAAGTCATAAAATCGCCTTCTACAGGCATTAAAACAATAGAAGAACTTCTGATTTTCTCACCGGGATACAAACGAAAACTTGTGTTTTCGATACCGCTTTTCACTGTAATACTATCATTTTCTCTTGTGATACTACAATTCCACTGTCCCGACCAACCAATGCCGAAAACATATCCCACCCCATTTTTGGTCACATGGAAGAAAGGAGCGGTAGTTTCGCTGGAACGGCCTCCTGTGGGTTTATATTCCTTGGTCATACCGGGGCGAATATGATGAAGAAAACGATCTCTGTCCAGCTTATCAATTTCGATATAAAATTCTTTTTCGGTAAAAGTAGAACCGTTTGGATTATAAACAAGAGTGTCCGTCTTCGGATTTGGCATATAAGCGGTTCTTTTATAATCATCCTCATGCTCCATAGGTAAAGAAATGGCACAGTCCCACAAATTAGAAATAATTTCCGATTCGGTATCGGAAGTATTTTCCAGCCAATTGACCCATTCATAAGCACCGTGTTTTTCATATTTTTTGGCAATATTCGTTACCTTAAGACCATCTTTGAAAGTATAAACGGTCGTTAATACATCTTGTGTTTCTGTTTGTGAAACAGTATAATCACAAGAAGAAAAGGGTTGCTCACCATATTGAAAATCAAGTCTTTTTTGTTGTTTTAAAAAATCCATTAGTTACACTCCATATTATAACATCCGATATTAATGTTTTTCAATCTTTATTTAAACGGGATCTCCCAAATTTCACGCTGATAATCCTTGGTAGGCATCCAACATTCTATTTTAGATTTCCAGTCTTTTCCTGCAGATGAATAATCCACTAAAATAATCTTTCCTTCTTTGGTTTCCAATGTAAATTCACATATTGTTTGAAAAGGTGCATGATCAGAAGGAGTCAATTGCAAGTCAGAAACAGTAACCACACTTCCTACCGATCCCAATCTTTCATCCCGTGCCAACACCAAGGGACCATATAGAATCGCTATGTGATAAGGGCTCATGGGATCCTCGCTAAATCCTTTTGCATGAATCAGTTGTGGCTCCCAATTAAAGTTTAATTGAATCAAATCTCCTTCCTTCCATTCTCTTTTTAAAGATAAATAAGAATTAACAGAACAAGGTACCTCCTCTCCGTTCACCGTAACAAAAGCTGATTTACAGTAAGGGGGGATTCTCAATTTCACTTCATATGCTCCTGCTCCGAAAACCGTAATGCTTGTTTCTCCCTTTGCAGGCATTCCTGTCTGAACAACAAATTTTCCTTCTTCTGTCTGAATATGACCGTTACAATACAGATGAAATACAACACCTTCTTTTGATTCCATTACACTAACAGAAGGAATCATCCCTGTTCCTACAGCACCAATCGCTGCGCAACAACCATAATAGGAATCATGTTCCATAAATTGCAACCCCCCTGTTTTCCGTCCTCGCTTTGCGGCTAACAAAGGAGAATAACTGTCAAAAGGAAGACCGCCGTTTGTTTTGCATCCATCGGTATTAACACTGCCGTACAAGGTATTATAAACGGTTTTTTCGATTTCGTTTGCATAGGAAATATCACCTGTCAACCACAAAAGCTGGGTACAGAGCTTGATCCAGGTAACAGCAACACAGGTTTCTTGCAAAATATCAGGGTAAGTAGTATCTGTCTGTTTGACCGAAGCACAGTCAAACAATTCATTATCCGCACCTGCACAGCCGATAATAGACAATTCGCAGTCTGCTACCCGTCTTGCAAATCGGATAACCGCTTCCTTCCATTTTTCAATTTTTGTTACACGGTAATATTCCAACAATCCTTCAAAACAAGACATCATTTCGTATGCTTTTACCACAGGGTATTCATGAGGATTAAGGACATCTTCAAACGCAGCTTCAAACAAATGAAAAAGATTGCAAGCCCCTTCTTTTACAATATGAGTGGCAAAGTCAAAATAACGTTTTTCCCCTGTTTCGTTATATAATCTCATCATTGGTTCCAATACAGAACAGGAATTCACACACCCCCACCGATGAGAGGTCTTGGTAATAGGCAGTTTCCCCTCTCCCAAATATTCTAACATATAGTCTGCATGATTACAAGCAGCCTTCAGTACTTTCTCCTTTAGTGACTCATCTTCACATATTTCATAAAAATGCAACAATCCCAAAAGAACATATTTTCTGCACCACATGTCCCATCCGCCAAACTGCTTTTCATCACCGTAGGTGGAAAATCTGCCGTCTTTTCTCTGCGCAGTAAGTAAATCAAGAGTGGTTTCCTGTAATATGTTATAAAGCTCTTTATCTCCGGTATAACGATAAGTGATACAAGCACCTCTCATCATTTTGCCCCAGTATTCACCGCGCCAACCCAAGTTTTCATCATCCGAATCTCTTCGAAATTGGTTGACAAATAAAGTCCATTTGCTGTTATCTTTCAGTTGAATGGTTTCTACTAATTTCGCATACCAATCTTCCATTCCCGTGTAGACATACTCTTTACAAGGCATCAACACGTCTGTTTTTAATCTGGGTGAGTATTGCTTATTTTGATAGTAATAGTCTGTAAACATAGCAGTCTCCTCTTTTCACCTGTATCATTTTATATTTCTTCTTAAATACCGCTTTACTTCATAGCTAAATCATTTCTTCAAAATAGCTAAATTCAATTCGCTTTAAGCGTGCAAAACACATTTAGCTGCCACACATCAAAGGCTCCCTTGTACTCCTTTCACCGTTGAGGCACTTTCTATAGTCTTGTCAGATTGTCAAACGATATCAAATTTAGTATTTTTAATAAAAACGCGGAGGTGTCTCCGCGTTTTTATCAAATCACAAATTATTTTTCAAATTCAGGAACAATTTCTACTCCTAAAGTATCTCCTACATAAGGCTGAACCGTGTAGGTTTGATCTGCCGTAATGGCAGCACCATATACTCTGATTGCAAACTGTGCACCCGGTACTGCTTTTGCCTTAGTGGGCGTTTCTGCACCCGCCACATGAGCTGCCAAAGAAACCTTATCCTCCGGTTTTGCTGTATTCCAAAGCTTTACACCATATTCCAAATCGGTTTCTCCTGTGTTGAAGGAATTCAATTTGTGGAAGGTAAAGATCGTAACAACACCGTTATCATTCTTGAACCAGCTATATTCAGGATCAGATATAATTGCAGGCTTTTCTTCAGGCAATTTTTCAAAGGTAACAGCAACTGTTTTATCAGAAGTAATAGCAGAAAGAGTGATTGTATTGTCTTCCTGCAAGGTAACTCCCTGTCCGTCAACGGTAACCTTTGCCTCATAACCTTCATCAGGTGTTACAGTCAGAGTCAGTGAAGAACCCTTTTCTACCTTAACAGGAGAAGAAACTGCTTCTCCGTCCTTGGTAACGGTTCCGTTTGCATCTGCGTTGACGGTTACATCATTGTAATAGATGGTTTCGGTTATAGTATAATCATCAACCGACACTGCTCCCTTTACTTTAGGATAATAAGAAAATGCAGCAAGATAAGTATTATCATTTACCCCACCCTCAATGTCGTCAACTGTAAAGGTATAGGAATAGGTTTGCCATTCTGTTGTTACAGCGAATTCTTTTTGCTTAACATCAAGTTGCATATTAGACCAAGGCCATCCAATCACTACAGTACGATTGTCTTCAGCCTTCATTCTAAAGGAAATCGTATAAGTACGTCCCTTTTCAAATGTCGGTCCGTTGTATAATAAAAACCAACCTCCGCCATTTACTGTACTAGAAAGCTTAGCTGCTCCGCTGTCAAGTGACACGGAACCTTTATCGCCACTGCTAGCATGATAAAAGCTCCAGCCGTTTACATCGCTTGAAAAGTCTAGTTGTTGAACACAGGGAATTTCTGTAACTACATAATCATCAACCCACACTGCTCCCTTTACTTTAGGATGATAAGAAAATGCAGCAAGATAAGTATTATTATCTACCACACCGACGTCGTCAACTGTAAAGGTATAGGAATAGGTTTGCCATTCTGTTGTTACATCAAAGGTAGTTGTAGTTTCAGTGAGCTGCATGCTTGACCAAGGCCATCCAATCACTACAGTACGATTGTCTTCAGCCTTCATTCTAAAGGAAATCGTATAAGTACGTCCCTTTTCAAATGTCGGTCCGTT
>JAZQHN010000190.1:0-3721 GCA_045540615.1 Clostridia bacterium | reverse complement strand
ATTACTACGCCCCCTCGTGATCGTTATCCTGTGCGAACCTATGTGATGGAGCATAACGATTCGGTGATTCAGGATGCTATTGTTCGTGAGCTGTCCCGTGGAGGACAGGTGTATTATTTATATAACCGTGTGGAGGGAATTTCTTCTCTTGCCAATAAAATCAGTCAAATGGTTCCAAATGCCCGTGTGGAATATGCCCACGGTCAAATGAAGGAAGGACAGCTGGAAAAAATTATGATGGCAGTATCAGAAGGGGAAATTGACGTTTTGGTATGCACCACTATTATTGAAACAGGTCTTGATATTCCTAACGTCAATACCATTCTGATTGAAAATGCGGATTGCCTCGGTTTATCACAGTTATATCAATTGCGAGGCAGAGTGGGTCGGTCGGATAAAATGGCGTACGCATATCTTATGTATCAAAAGGATAAGGTGCTGGATGATGCGGCACAAAAACGGTTGATTGCCCTTCGCGATTTTACCGAATTCGGGTCCGGATTTAAAATTGCCCTTCGTGATTTGGAAATCAGGGGAGCCGGAAATGTTCTTGGGGCAGAACAACATGGACATATGGATCAAGTAGGATATGAACTGTATTGCGAAATGCTGGAAGAAGAGGTTCGTCGGAAAAATGGAGAAGTCATCGAAGAAGAACCAAACGAGGTGCAGATTGATTTGCAGATTGATGCTTACCTTCCCAAAACCTATGTTCACGGGGAACAGGTCAGATTAGAACTTTACCGACGGATTGCCAAAATATCCACCCGTGAAGAATATAACGATATGGCAGATGAGCTTTGTGATCGTTTTGGAGATACCCCCCAGTGTGTATTGAATTTGTTGGAGGTTGCATTGGTGAAAAATACAGCGGGAAAAGCAGGCATCACCGAAATCCGCCAGCTTGGAGAAAATTTGAATTTTTACTGGAAGGAAATTCCACAGGAGCTGATGAAGGCGTTAAGCGGTGTGATTGCAGAATTTAAGTTGCTGTTTTCGGCAGGGAATAAACCCTGTCTTACTTACCGAAAAGCGGCAGACCGTGATGCGGACCGTTTGCTTTCCAACATTAAGATAATATTACAACGAATCTTCGAACTTCAGGAGTCGGGGATATGAGAAAGTTCGTATTACAAAAGGCATCGTTTACAAGAAAGAAACGGTGCCTTTGTTTTTTTATTTTGTATTTTTTTGATATTCCTCTACCCATGCTTTTACATGGGTTCCGTTGGTAATGATATAGTTATGAGACGGATTGATTTTCGTACCCAAGTTTCTTCTGCTGTATTCTAAGTTGATATAAAAAGAAGCGGTTTCTGTATCATCCTGTTCCAGTAAATCTTGCTCAACAGCTTTTTCCAATTGCTTGCAAAGCTCAGTATCGTAAAGAGTAAAATGTTCTTCTCTGTTTACTATGTCAATAGTAGCGGATACAATCATGATATCTTTCATACTGAAAATAGGATTGCTTTTTCTTTTGTATTCTTCTGTATTAAGAATATCTGCAATTTCTTTATCATCCTGAACAGCATACCATCGTTTTAATTGTGAACCGTCTTTTAGTTGGTAAATGAGATAACGACCCCAGTATGAACCATCGGGTTCTCTTTTTGCAACTGTTTTGTGAAAGTCTATGACTTTTTGAATGTTTTCCGGGTCTGTCAAAATTGCACCTGCATCATTGGAATAATAATAATTTTCATCAATTAAGGATTCTTGATAACTGAACTGTACACTTTCTACCTCGCTAAGCCCAGGGATGTTGGATTCATATCCGAAAAGATCAAACTTCAAGCTGAGAATAAGGGCAAAAGAAATCAGCAAATAGCAAAGAAGCTTTTTCCAGGAACCGATGATTCTTACCGTTCTTTGAAGCAAGGATTCTGCGATGGAAAATCCAATGAATGCGGCAATAAAAGCACTGATAAGATGCCCGGTTAATGAGAAATCGTAGTTATCAGCATAAGCAATGCCCAAAACGGTGGAGCAGTAGCAAACACCGTATAAAAAGACGGGGCGTAACCAACTTACCGTAATCAAATCTCCCGTTGCCTCTGCCTTGTATTTCCGGTAAAAAATGGTATCCAAAATATGTAAAACAATAAATTCGGTAAGAGGAACCCACCAATATTCCATAAATTCTTCCCTCATAAAGGGAATCAAGTAGGTCAGAAAATTTTCATCCGGTGCTGTATATCCAATGAGAGTAAAATCCAGAAGCCCTGCGGTAACGCCAAAAAGACCGAGAGGTAAAAAGGGAAGAATTACTGTTCCCAATATCATTCCTGCAGTATTTCCCGTAATGGTGGTTACAAAGAGGGAAAATCCGCACATTGCCCCGTAACCGCACAAAATACTCAGGTACAGTGTGTTGATTTCTGAATAAGTAATTTTATAGGTCGAGGTATCCAAAATCAAATACATCGCTCCCCAGTTCACCAATATGGGGATGAGGAGGAACATCCAAAAGGTCAGTACCTTTGTCCGAAATAACTGTCCCCGTGTTACGGGAAGAGTGTGGAAAAACTGGATTGATTTTGAGGTGTGCAGATAACGAAATAGCAATGCGCCAATCAAAATAGGATAAACAAAGTGAACCACCGCCAAATCGTTATAAAGATAGTCGGATGCATAACCGTTAAAATAATAGGCGTTGATCAGCTCCATGGGATGCACCAAAAATTCCAATAAAGTCATGAGAACAGGTGCCCACCAAAATCTTCGTAAATCGGAAAGAAAAATTCCTTTATTACAAAATACTTTCTTTGATTTCATGGTCAATTCCTCCTAACTCGTAAATGAATACTTCTTCTAAAGATAAGGGTAAAAAGTCGCAAAGAAGGGGTTGGTAGCTTTGAATCAAGGGTTCTAAATGTTCTTTGCTTCCCCGAAGAATGAAACATTCCAAACTGCCAATGGAATCCTTATGAAGAATATCAAATTGCTCCAACAGTTCTTTTGGGCATTGATTGGGAAATGCAACCTGAATTTTTTGAATGTTTCCCTTGGCATCATCCAGTTCTTTTTCCAGCACCAACCGTCCCTTATGCAAAATTCCCACATGGTCGCAAACATCCTCCAATTCTCTTAAGTTGTGAGAGGAGATGAGTACCGTGACCTGACGATCGGCAACCTCGGAAAGAATCAGCTCCCAAACCTTTCTTCTCATAATTGGATCAAGTCCGTCAACAGGCTCGTCTAAAATCAGCACTTCCGGGTTACAAGAAAGAGCCAGCCAAAATGCCACTTGCTTTTGCATCCCTTTGGAAAGACGAGAGGCTCGTCGTTTACTATCAATTCCAAACACCGGTTGGAGCTCTAAAAACCGTTTCCAATCAAATTCGGGATGGGAATTTTGATAAAACTTTGCCATCTGACGAATGGAATAAGAATGAAAGAAAAATAAATCATCACTAATATAGGCAATCCGTTTTTTTACTTTTGTATTTTCGTAAACCGATTCTCCGAAAATGGAAAGGGAACCGTCAACCGGCTTTAAAAACCCTGTCAAATGCTTAATTAATGTAGTTTTTCCTGCTCCGTTTGGTCCGATAAGACCATAAACCGATCCTTTTTTTACATGAAGGGAAACGCGGTCAAGGGCGGTTACATCATCAAATTTTTTGGTTACTTCATTCACAACTATCATACTGAACCCTCCTTATAAATCCTTGCAACCAAGGATGCTATGGTTTTTTCGTCTGTGCCTAAGTAGGACAAT
>JAZQHN010000189.1:0-4726 GCA_045540615.1 Clostridia bacterium | reverse complement strand
GAATTTTCTGACTGCAGCATTTAAATCTTCCACTGAACGATCAACCATAAACTGCAAAACATCTGGCGAATTTGCAATCTTTTCGGCTTCATTCACTACAGCTTCCAATGCATCAATTGCTGATTGCGGATACTGCCCAATTTCATCCCCAGCCACTGCTTCTCTTAAAATCTGACGAACTTCTTCCAACGTTTTAATCAAGTTTGTTTTGTCGGTTCCACTCGTTTGT
This sequence comes from Clostridia bacterium, assembly GCA_045540615.1. Classification (GTDB taxonomy): domain Bacteria; phylum Bacillota; class Clostridia; order HGM11514; family HGM11514; genus SIG438. The sequence goes on along the minus strand of JAZQHN010000189.1, from coordinate 4,497 downwards.
TGAATATGGATTACATCCGATTGAACAACGTCACCATACAGCATATTACGATCATATGGAACAATTTCATACTTAATATACCGACCCACATAACTTCCATCTACTAACAATTCCTTGCCTTGCTTTCCTAAAATTCTCTCAAACTTACCATCAGCACTATCGCCAATATACCAAATTATCTTAGAGTTACCTTCTGAATCTCCATCAGAATCACTATATTGATAATCGGCTATTAACGTTGCTCCAACACTTCCTACCCCTTTTACTGTCGGAATTGAAACAGAAGGTGCTTTTCCGCCTACTTCACTTGTTAATCCCATTTTTTCAAATGGAATATCCTTAAATTGAGGAATTTTATTTTGAATAGTTGTCAATCCTTCTTTAGTGAGTTTAAAATTCTTTCCATCAAAATCCTCAAATAAAGATTTACCTTCTTCAACTGTTCCTATTCTCATTGTATTGGATTCTTCCGTTAATCCCCAATTTACCGTTCCGTCTTTCCCGCGTACACCAATTGTAACGTTGTTTGTAAATGTATGAGTTGTCTCGGGTGCATATTTTTTTGCTAAGTTCAATTGTTCTGCGGTAGGCAAGTTAGGATCAACTGTGCCTAATGACTTGAATTCATTATAGGAAGATTCACTGAAATTATTTTGACATGCTTCCCAAATCGTTCCTTTATAATGATCTAACCATACTTGACTTTTGATTTTTGTCAACGGATTTACCGTGTTTTGCATCCACAACCACCATCTTGTCTGCTGGTTACCACTTCCAGCGTTATTCCACGGTTGAATACGGAATGCCACAGGAGTATCTATAAAGATATTGTTTTCAATATTCCCATATTGTCCGCCATGAGTTTTAATAGTATAACTTCGATCTGGTGTTCCTCCCTGATCTTCTGTCATAGTTCCACGATAAAATACGTTTCCATAAATTTCAGCACCTATTGCTCCATCGTCATAAAAAATACTTTGCTGACCATAACCTGTATAACCATCGTTATTTCCAATGTCATGGAAATAGTTATGCCGGATGGTAATTCCCATTTCTTCTGGTTTTCGTCCCCAATAAACTGCACCAATATCTGCAGCTTCTTTTACACCGTTATAAATTTCATTATATTCTAATAAGGTATCCGGTGCTCCGTTTAGTTGGATTAGAATATGCGGTGCATCATATACAGAGTTATGGCGAATTTTTTGGCCAACACCATAAACCGCAATTGCAGGAATTGACGAGTTATATACTCTGTTAAAACTATGAATTCTATTATTTTCAATTAAATTGTTCGCTGGTGTTAATGTTGTAGTATCTCCGCCCTGTACACTAATTCCACCTGCACCCATTTCATAAATGTGGCAATTTTTTACGACGCAATTTTTTCCATTAACAGCAACACCTACTGAAGAGCCTCTTGCAATTGTACAACCATCAATCACTACATTTTCACAACTGCCTATGTTTATTATTTTATTTCTTGTAGTATCGCAAATAAAATCTTTGAAAGTTATATTTTTACAACCACTGAAATTAAACATAATCTGGTCAAAAGTAGATACAGTAATTTCTGCACCCTTGGTATCACCTGGCGGATAAAAATAAATTATTTTATTTTCCCGATCAATATAACTTTCCCCAGGCAAATCAATTTCCTCAACCAAATTCCAGAAATACAAACGGTGATTTGCTGTTGCAGGATAAGTACTACCATACTGCGAGGTAACCTGTTTTTTCTCAACATCCAGATGTGCTACTCGATGATTTACTCCTGCCCAATCATTCCCGATAAAACCGGAAATAAATAAATCTTTTAGTTTTGTAGTATCCCATAATTCCGTTCTTCCGGTCGGATCCAAATATTCAATGGTAAATGGTTCTGATGTTGTTCCGGCTTTCAATGCCTCTCCCGTCCGCAGAAATCCCACATTTGGTTCATTATTAGGATAACGGGATTTCGTCAATGCTTCGCCGTTAAAATACACCTCCATGGGACGATAATTTTGGAAAGAAGCAGGCATATTTCCGCCAAATCCATGATCATCTATTTCAGGAATTTGATCAATACCTAAAGCCCCCAAATCAATTTGCACCAATTTTTTCTTTGCTTGTGTATCAATAACACGATTTAAAATATCTTGATTAGTTACCGGGGCAACATTTTCAGGAGAAACAATAATTCCACCCATAAATCGAACTGTTTCTTCGTTATAAGGTTGATAAATTACAGGATTTTTTGTTGTTCCCGAATCTGCTCCACTAAATGAAATTGTATGATCAATCTCATATACTCCGCCTCTAACATTTACTGTAATCGGTCCCTCTTCTAGATTAGGATTAGAAAGAGCTTTCCTAACTGTATCCCTTGCTTTTTCTATCGTTTTAAAAGGTTTTTCTAATGTACCATCATTTGAATCATCACCATCGGTAGCAACATAAAATTCTTTTTGATTAATAACAATATCTTCTGTTTCATCAGAAGAAATACCAATTAGAAGAATATCATCAATACAAAAAGTTCCTACACTTGGACTATCAAATTCAAATGCAAAATTCCCCGCATTCTGCGCTATATAATCTGTTTTTGTTTCACCCTTAAGTGTTCCTGTTTTATCATAAAGCTTTACTGTCGTTGTGGGACTGTTTTTAAAGTCAAAGATAATTCTGCAAGAAAACCAGTCTTCAGAAGAAATTCCTTCATTCATAATATTTTTTCCTTCAGAATTATTAATATAGTTTACTTTAGACTGTTCTTCTTTAAAAAGTCCAAAGGTTTGTGCCCATGTCCATATTTTTACCCCTGTACTTTCATCTGTAAAGTTATTCATTCTGATTTTTGCGTCCATAATCAATGAACTGTATTTCTCAGCATATTTTGCCAAACCTTTTATTGCATAATACAATAACTTATTACCGGATGCACTTTGCTTTAATTCCAAATATTGATTCCCGTTTACCTTACGAATAATAGCAGAAGCTTTTGAAGAATCCCCTAATGCAATACTATCAGTAAAAGCATGATCTGCAGAAAAATTTTCAAAATTCCGTTCCTCTAATCTTACTGCTCCCGCTTCGCCCGGCCATGCAGGTTTTTGCATTCCGTCAACAGTTCCTGTTCCAATTATTTTAGAAATTCTCGTATTACCGTCAATTCCTCCAACAGCATCATGTGTTCCGTTTCCATAATAATTCCCTGATTCAATATTTTGAAAATTCCTGTCTTCAATTACTGTTTCAACATTTCCGGAAACTCCTAAAATTTTGATATTTTTCAAATCCAAATCAACCTTTGTATTGGCTCTAAACAACATCCCTAAGTTTCCACGTTCTGGAATATCAGGCCATACTGCTTTCATTACCTGTTTGCCTTCTGTATCCTTAATCGTAATGGTAGTATTATAAGGACTTTTCATTCCAAAATCAAATTCATATGTATACCATTCTCCCAGTTTCATTCCACTAATTGCTGACTCTGCAGGAAGTGCTTCACCATTTTCGTCTTTCACACCATTACTTTTAACAACATATTTCAGTCCAGCTTCACCATCTTGTCTCAAATAGCCATAATCCGCCCAACTTCCACTACGGAATATTTCTATGCCGTCCCAACCATCTACAACATTTACTTTTCCATTTAATCTTACCTTAACAGAATCATACCATCCATCAGCATAATTTTGAAGGGATTTCAAAATTACATAATTAACCGTATATGATCCATCTGTTGTGCTCATTTCTGTCTTTTTTAAATTTAAATATTTAGTTGTTGCTTCTGGTTCTATAGAAGGTTCAATTGTAGGAGCAATTGTAGGTGTAATTGTAGGACTAGCAGACGGGTTTGGAGTTTCATTATTTATTTTCACAATTTTTGATGTTCTGGTTTTATTATCTATTCCACCCACAGAATCAGTTGTTCCATTTCCATAATAAGGTCCTTCTACTGTTTCTTTAAAATTTCTATCTTCTATTATTGTCTTATTATTCCCAGCTACACCAATAACCTGTATATTTTTCAAATCCATGGATACTTCTGTATTCGTTCTGAATACCATACCCAAATTACCACGAGATGCAATATCAGACCATATTGCTTTCATTACTTGTTTGCCTTCTGCATCTTTAATCGTGATGGTAGTGTTGTAAGGACTTTTCATTCCAAAATCAAACTCATAAGTATACCATTCTCCCAGTTTCATGCCACTGATTGCGGTTTCTGCTGGAAGGGCTTCTCCAGTTTCATCCTTCACACCATTGCTTTTAACAACATATTTAAATCCGTCTTCTCCATCTTGTCTCAAATAGCCATAATCTGCCCAACTTCCGCTACGGAATATTTCGACACCATCAGCCCCGGCTACTTTATTAACTTTGATTTTTGCTTGTACTAAAACTGAATCATATTCTTTATCAGCATAGTTTTGCAAATCCTTGAACATAGCAAGCGTGATTGTTCCTGTTGTATCACTCTTTTTTAATTCTAAGTATTTTTCTTTC
>JAZQHN010000188.1:0-1526 GCA_045540615.1 Clostridia bacterium | reverse complement strand
CCTCCGATATAATCGTATCTATTAAATTTATTATATCTCACTTTTGTAAAAAAAGCAAGATATCTCGCACATTTTTCTTTTTTTCCCATACTATAACAATGAAGGTGAACCGAGAGGAGGTGAAGTTACATGAACGGAGGTTGCGGTATCTTTGGTGAAAACAGTGAAATTCTGTTTTTCATTTTAGTATTTCTTCTGATATTCTGTTGCGGATGCGGTTGTAACAACTAACTCTTTTCCATAATATAAAGGAGGTGAAAACATGGGATTCTTAGGTCGTATGGGAAATAACGGTTGCGGAAATAATGACACCGTACTTTGGTTCATTATTTTGTTCCTGTTGCTCTTCTGGTGCAATAATGACAATGTTTGTTGCGAAAATTAATCATAACGGAGGAATTGATGATGTCTGATATCAGCACAAGCAGCTGCGGATGCGGATTAGGTTTTGGTCAGGATACCTGGATTTGGATTATCATTGCAGTTATCGTCATTTGTTTTTTGTGCAATGATGGATTCGGAAACAACCGTGGATGCTGCTAACATACCACAAACAACTCTCAGAAAATGTAACTCCTATCTGCTCAAATAAAATGCTGAGTGCTGCAGTATCATACTGCAGCACTCAGACCGAAAAACAATCGCCCGGGAAATTCTCTATTTCCCGGGCTTACTTTTATGAGCAACTATACATTTTCCAATGGTTTCTTTCTCTTTTTCGTAATTATCCTATTTACCGGATTTGCAAAGTGCTATCAAATCCTCTACGTTTGCCGTAGCAAGACATTCGAAAGAATCAGATGCCCCATAATAAATTTTCACTTCTCCGTCGGGTTCTAATATCATGCCGCCCGGAAAAATCACATTTTGGCGATACCCTACTTCTGTTTCCCAATGATTTTCAGGAACAATTAACGGTTTATCATACATTCCAATTACTTTGGATGGCTCCTCTAAATCTAGCAACATAATTCCGGCATAATAAATCTTCTGCCATTTCTCTCCCCAACCATTTTTTCCCAAAGCAGGGTCAAAACGGACAGCGTGAAACAGAGTTAACCATCCCTCTTCTGTTTTAATAGGAGGTGCTGCCGGACCAATTTTTTCATTTGCAAAAGGAACCTGTTCCGTTGCAAGCACCAGTTTTGTTTCTCCCCAAAATTTCAAATCAGAAGATTGGGACATCCACACATCGAATCCGGGTGTCAACCAAGCTCTTCCGTAAACCGGCATGGGACGTTCCAAACGAACATAATTTCCGTTTATTTTTTCAGGAAACAATGCCATGTTTCGATTATCAGGAGCAGAAAGGCTTAATACTTCAAATTTTTTAAAATCGGTTGATTTTGCAATTCCGCCACGAATCCCATGCTTTGTATCCAAAGCAAAACAAACATAAGCCACATCATCAATGATTGTCAACCGAGGATCATACACCCAAATATTCTCCTCATCTTCCAACAATTCTTGCAGAATAGGTTCAGGTTCTGCTTTCCATCGAATTCCGTCATCGCTAAATGCTATAC
>JAZQHN010000187.1:0-4508 GCA_045540615.1 Clostridia bacterium | reverse complement strand
AGTTCGAGCTGATAGGTGAAGGAGAATACAGTATTTTTGAACTTTTTACCTGTGTAGGTTGCCCAGTCATAAGAAGAACCGGTAGCGGTAACCGTCAAGGTTTTGTCTTTGAAAACAGGAGCTTCTACAAAACCTGTCCATCCTTCTTTGTTCTGAATCAAGGGATTTACGACAACGTAGTTTGCATTTTCTGCTACATTCTGATTGTTGATAAATCTTCTGTAAGCGGTTTCAAACGCTTCGTAAGCTTCATCAACCACATACTGAGAAACAGTAGTGTTATCCAGAATCTTCTGTGCTTCTGCAATCGCTTTGGTCAGAAGATCTGCTTCTTGTTGTGTCCACTGTCCATCCTCTTCTCCGATTACAGCATTTTCCAAAGCTGTTTTTGCTTCAGCAATCAAATCAAACAAGGGTTCCTTATCAGCCGCACCGGACAAGCTGACGTAAACAGGATCAGACCAGACACTCACACCTATCATACCATTGCTGTCAACAGGAGTAACCTTTGCTCTTAACCATTTTCCTTCACATTGGGAAGTTACGGTAAATCCATTTTTGGAAATGTTATCAGATACTTTCTTCCAATTCAAATAGAAATCTTCGTCCCCAGAATCTGCAAAATAGAAATCAACAGAGGTTGCTCCGTCCCGATCTCCATCTGCATCGATAAAGGTATACGTTGCTTCAATGTGACGACCTACTTTAGGAAGTGCTGAGAAGCCAACACCAGATACCACAGGCTTGTTGTTGTTTCCGGGAATTGTGGCAACATCGTCATACGTAAAGGGCTGCACGCCAATTTCTGACTGGTCAATATTCTTAAATCCGGTTTGCTTCAAAACTTCTTCCTTTAAGCGGTAATCGCCGTTGTTGTAATCAACAAACAAATTGCGATTATCCTCGGTGTAATCTCTTGCCAATACTAGGTTTTCATCCAAACCAACAACGGTATCATCCGTAAAGTTGGTTACATACCAGGAATCGTCATACTGAGACCATCCGCTGATACCATTCTGAACGGTATGAGTGAATACCATCACGTTATTTTTTACGGTATTGTTGGTATAAACACCTTCTTTTAACTTGGCATGCTTCTTGATAGCTTCCTTATCCTTACCGCCGTCTGTCAAATCATACATCGTCTTCATCCAAGGATACTTGTCGGTGTACAATTGATTCTCCCAAACCTGAGACAAGGTTGCTAAGCCCATATAGTTTTCACCGGTCAGACGTTCGAAATAGTTGTCAACATTATACATGTAGAACAGATTGGGAACGTCAATCAACAGGTTATTGGTAAATTGAATGTCGTGACCGCAGTTGATCTTAAACGCTTCGGTATATCTTGCGGAGCTTCCGGGTCCGACGATATTGCTGTCAACCGTTACATTACCCAGCAAGTCATCTGCAAATACAGCAGATCCGCAGAATACAAATGCACTGTTGTCATTACAAATATTATAGAAATGGTTGTTTCTGATTACCGTTTCCTGACATCTTAAATCTCTGCCACCGTAAATAACAGCCAAGTCCTTACCATTCACGTTACATTCGTGGAAGGAGTTGTATTCAATCAGAGTGCCGTAGGAAGTTTCGCTATCTCCTGCAGATGCAAAGTTTACAGCGTTGTTTGGAACGTTGTACACTTCGTTGTGATCCATTTTGTTGTTCACACCTCTGATAATCACGCCTGCATAGCTAAAGGTCTGATACATATTGGTATCATGAATCAGGTTGTTGGAAATATAGTTATTTCCGGGAGTCAGAGTCATACAGTCGCCGCCGTCAAGATAAATAGCAGTAAACCGGGTATATCCCACTTCGGAATTTTTAATACCGGAATTGGTTGCATTGTCGATGGCTACTGCACGATGTCTGAAGTTTACAACCTTACAATTGTTGATCACGCTGTGGTCAACCTGATCCATTACAATACCTCTTATGTTACCATTGGCAACAGTCAAGCCCTCCAAGGACAGATAATCTGCTCCCTTTACGGAAATCAAATCAAATTCTGCATCCGCAGAGGTGTACAGCTTAGAGGAAGCTGTGGTATCTTTGAAAGGATAAATGTACAGCTTTCCTTCAGTCTTATCATAGTACCATTCACCGGGTTGGTCGACAGACTGATAAGCATTGAAAATCTGTGCTGTTTTCTTTCCTGCCGCAGAACCATAATGAGAGGTATCCAAAGCGGAAACGGTCTTGTCTGCCTTATTTTGTTCCCCGCGGAAGAAGCTCATTGCCCAGCCGTATGCCCAGTATCCGCAATAATAGAAATCATCAGTATTATAATCAAATTTCCAGAAGGTTTCGTCCTCAATTGCAATTTTCGGTTTAGAGGTTACATTCAGTTGAGGGTCGATGGGATCAACCAAAATCCAATCTTCGTTGCTGTAGGAGTTGGGATAACGAGTCAGCTTCAACGCATGATGATCCAGCATCATCATCGATGTCCGCAAGCTGTTGTTGCTGTCACCCAAGGTAAAGGTAACAGGATCCATGCCCAATTCCTCTACAGAAGCAACCATAACATTTTCCTGTGCATCTTTTGTGAACAGTTTATCCTTCATACTTCCTGAAACGGGAGCAAATTTACTAAAGTCATAAGCTTCGCTGCCGCTGATGATAACCTCATCATCTTCAAATGCACGCCATACAACAGGTGCCTTTTCCGTACCGCCGTCCTGCTCGGTCAAGGAGAAGGTTTTATTCAGCTTGTATGTACCTTCATGGAGGTAGATGGTTACGGGAATTTCATCCTCGCCCTTCAAGGAACGAGCATAATCTCTTGCAGCTTCCAGGGTTTTCAAAGGAGCTTCCTGGGTTCCTACATTGTTATCGTCACCATTGGGAGAAACATGCAGAACCACTTCTGTTAAAGGTTCCTTTTTATAAGCAACATTCAAGGGCAAGCCTTTGATAATACCGTCTCCGGTTACTGCAACAATATAATAAGGGCCTTTTACTGCATCATCTGCAACGTTAATTGTAGCAGTGCCGTTTTCTCCTTCTGTTACGGTCACACCAATATCTTTCATCACTTCTGTTCTGTTTTCATTGGTAATCACCCACTTGAATTTGTTGCTTACACCTTCGGTAGTTCCAAGCTGGTTGGTTACCTTAGCAGAAATCGTCTTGGTTCCGCCCAAATCAACATTTTCATTGTCGTCTGCATAAGCCATTTCAAATGCTACCGGCTGAGCCTTGGCAACATAGATATTGGAAAAACGGGTTCTTGCCATATCAGAAACCTTTGCAGGGGAATAGTGGCCTGCATAAATGGAATAAGCATTTCCGGTGTTTAATTCCGCCTTGGTATCCCATTCCTCAGGAACGGTAATAGTTCCTTTGTACTGCGTCCATGCGTTTCCTATTTCCATAGGTTCTGCCAAACGGTTGAATTCGTATCCTTCAGAATACATCATCAGACCCATTGCAATATTAGCAGTTTCACCTTCTTCGGTCGTCTGTGCATAAACAGTAGCAATCAGAACATCTCCGCCCTTAACTCTTTCCTTGTCAAACCAAAGTCTGGGAAGTGCATTTGCGTGCTTTGCAGGGAAGACAAAGCCTTCAATCAAGCCATCTGCCAAGTTGTTATCCTGTGCATTTTCATGGGGTTCTACCGTCAAAGCACCCCACTTGGTGGAACCGTCAAAATCTATGTGTTCTTCATAGCGATTAATATTGGTATTGGTTGTTCTTGTTGCATAGTTGCTGTTAAACAATCTGTGTGCATTGGTCTGTCCGTCTACGTTCACCAACAGGTTTTCGTTGTTTCTTGCAGCAGATGTCTGCACCGTCCAGGTAGAAACAAAATCACGGGTCAGATTTTCAGGAATGGTAATTTCTTCATCGTCTGTGTCGCCGGGGGTTTGTTCCTCCCCTACAGTCAACTTTGCGCCCATCATATAAGCATCGTTATCTTTAGAAACTGCAACAACATAATATTCTCCATCTTTTGCATTTTTAGAAACTGTTACGGTTGCCTGACCCTTTTCAACCTTTTCAACAGTAATGCTGCCGTCCGTTACCACGTTTTTACGGGTAGAATCTGTAACATACCATTTGAATTCCTGATCCAAGCCTGCCTTGGTATCAATCTGGTTCAGTAAAGCTGCCTCTGCGGTTACGGTTGCACCCTGCTCAACCTTGGTTTCGCTCAAGGTGTTGGTCATTTTGACTGCCGCAAGCTTTGCAATGTACAAATTGGATAAGTAAACCTTAGGCTGTGCAACACCTGTTTGCGTAGCACCCATGTGAAGGGTGGTATATGCTGCAGCTTTTCTAGTTTCAAATTCCTTGTTCAACGTAATGGTTCCTGTCACCTTGGTCCATTCATTTCCAACGGTAGTTCCTGCCGTTCCCATTTCATTGGTGTACATATTGGAAGCATGATTTGCCCAAAACATGATTCCTAAGTTAAACGCAGCTTTTGTATTTGCTTCTGCGGTTTTGGCATATACACTGACAACCACGGTATCCCCTTCGGTCAATCCGCT
>JAZQHN010000186.1:0-3508 GCA_045540615.1 Clostridia bacterium | reverse complement strand
ATGATGATAAAGAAAATAATCAAAATTTGCACCATAGCAGGTGTACCGCGGATAATAGTAAGATAAATCCTGCTGATTTTATTTCCAATCAACAATAAAACTTTTCCGACAGAAGGCTGCATTTCTTTATATTGCTTATCATAAGTAGTTCTGATAGCAGCAACTAAAACACCTAAAACAACTCCTAAAATCAAAGCAAAGAAGGTAAGAATCAAAGTATTTTGAATTCCTTCAAGGAGATATTTCCATCTATTATCTGTAATAAACGCAGCTTCAAAATCTTTTCCTAATTTTAAAATCCATTCCGGCATTTGCAATAATTCCTTTCAGAAAATAATGAAAGGGCTGCATTTCACAGCCCTTTTATCAGTAAAAATTATTCAGCCGGAATATACTTTTCAATGATATTCGCAACTGTACCGTCAGCGATCAATTCGCCCAGAGCCTTATCAATCTGTTCCAACAATTCAGGAGCATCCTTAGATACTGCTGCTGCATAATCTTCGGTTACATATTCAGTATCCAAAATCTTCAATCCGGGATTATTTTCAACAAATACTTTTGCAGGCTCGTTATCAATAACAACACAATCAACCTTATCAGAATTCAGTGCCATAATAGCATCTGCACCCTTGTTGAATCTTTCTACAGAACCAAGGCCTTCATCTTCGATATCCCATGTGCAGTACAAATCACCTGTTGTTGCAAGCTGAACACCGATTTTATTGTTAGCGCCTTCTTTGAAAAGGTCATCAGCAGTTTCGATTTCAGAGCCTTCTTTCACAACAATAACCTGAACGCCGGTTGCATAAGTTTGAGTGAAATTAACCTGTTCTTTTCTTTCGTCAGTAACAGTCATACCTGCCATAACAAAATCATACTTACCGGTCTGTACACCGGGAATCAAAGAGTCAAAATCAACATTTTCAATGACTAACTCTTTTCCTAACTTGTCTGCAATAGCCTGAGCGATTTCAGCATCAATACCAACAATTTTTCCGTCTTCCATGAATTCATAGGGAGGGAATTCGGCATTGGTAGCCATGGTCAATACTTCACTTTCCGCTTCGCCGCCACCGCAGGCAACCAGAGACAGACTGCATACAGCAGCCAACAGCAGTGCTAATACTTTCTTTTTCATAATAAAACTTCCTCCTAAAATAAAAATATTTCTATAGATAATCATAGCATAAAAATGGTAAAATTGCAAGCTTTTTTTCAAATTTACAGAAAATTCATGCACGAGGATGAGTTCTGTGATACACATCGCGAATCCGTTCCTTTGCAATTCTGGCATACCCTTGTGTGGTAGAAACGTTTGAGTGACCCATCATCTGTTGCATAGAACGAATATCTGCACCGTTTTCAAGCAAATGGATTGCAAAAGATTGGCGTAAAATCTGAGGGGTAATTTCTTTCTTAAAACCCGCCATATTACGGTAATATCTTACAATTTTCCAAAATCCCTGACGAGAAAACCGTTTTCCGTTACAATTAACAAATAGGGCATATTCATCATAACTGTAAACAAGATAAGGTCTGACCTTTTTCAAATAGTCAGAAAGACATAGAGCAGCCGTTTCATAAAGTGGAATTTTTCTTTCATGCTCCCCTTCCCCGCATCTGACATACCGCTCCTTCAGATTCAGGTCGTCCACATTTAAGGCAATCAATTCCGATACACGGATTCCTGTCGCATATAAAAGCTCCAACATTGCCTTATCACGGCATCCCTTTGAATCAACCGCTTTTGGCTGATCCAGTAACAACTCCACCTCAAGGCTGGTTAATATTTTCGGTATTTTTTTCTCACCTCGGTCAATATGTAATCCTTTGGTGGGATTTTCCTTTAATAACCCTTTTGCTTCAAAGTATTGATACATAGAACGGATTGAAGCAAGGTTTCTGGCAACGGTAGTTCCCGCCTTTCCTTGCTTCTCAAGTTCGGATAAATACTCTTCAACCAGCTCTCGTTTTACAGAAAAGAGGTGTTCTGTATTTTTTTGCATCAGATAATCACAATATGCATTCAGATCTCTTCGGTAAGACTGCTGGGTATTGACCGAAGCACATTTTTCATTTTTTAAAAAAGAAAAAAACTCAGTAATATATTCTTCCATTTTTCTCCCTCTTTAAATATATAAATTTCCAATCATTCCTAATAATTTTGGCACCAGATATACATCTACTGCTCCTGCACAAAGCAATCCGGCAAGACATATCAACATAGAAGAACAAAGCTCCAAAAATACAATCTGAAATCTTTTCTTTACACGTCCTCTGCAGCAACATTCCAAAAGATAAGCAGAAGTTTTGGAACTATGTAATGCTCCAAAAAGCAAAAATGGAATCCAAATCAAAGCAGACGGTAAAATACCAAAAAACAAAAAAGAAATTCCCTTTACCCCGTAAAGTTTGCAAAACACCATTATAGTAAAGCCTGACAAAAAACCTTTGTACCAAACTAAAAAAGGGATTATTCCAATTCCGAACAAGGACAGCCCGCTTAAAAAAAGCAAAGCCGATAACAGAACGGTTTGGATCAAGGATTGACGAAACAATTCCGCAAGATCATTTTTTTCAATTTGAGAAAGGTCGGTAAAAAACCTGCTTAAAAAATCACGTATTTCTTCCTCTTCTCCAATTCCTGAAAAAGAACAACAGCCGATTACCAATCCCATAAGCAATGCTGTTAATAAAACAACCAGCATTCCTTTGTTCCGGCTTAAAAAGGTTCGAATCAATCCATACAAACGGAATTCCTCCTGTCATCTGAAGATATCCTATTGTATGAAAAAAGACAAGCATTCTATCCCATTATTTTCCCATAGCTTCTGATTTATCAGAGCAACTTTTCATAGCCTCCATAATTGAAGCCCGAAATCCTTTGTTTTCCAAAACCTTCACCGCTTCAATTGTGGTACCGCCGGGAGAACAAACCATATCTTTCAATTCACCGGGATGCATTCCGGTTTTAGAAACCATTGCAGCAGACCCTTCCACGGTTTTTGCAGCAAGAAGATAAGCATCTTGTCTTGAAATTCCCGTCAGTACAGCTTGGTCTGCCATTGCTTCTATCATCATAAAAACATATGCCGGTGCACTTCCGTTCACTGCAACAGCAGCATTCATTAATTTTTCATCCAAATACATACAATCTCCAAGACAGGATAAGATTTCACGGCACAGGTCAACATCATCCTCGGAAATTCCCGTGTCATAAGTATACACCGTCATTCCTTTATTTACTTGAGCCGGCATATTAGGCATAGTGCGAATTACCCGAACCGATTTTTCAAAAAAACTTTTTACATAAGAAAGAGACAATCCCGGTGCAATTGTAATATATAAGGCATCTGTAAATTCCTTAATTTGCTCCAAAACAATTGGATATATATTAGGCTTTACAGCTAAAATAACAATATCCGATTCACAGGCAACCTTACAGTTATCTTCTGTAATACATACACCATATTCTCTCATTTCCTTTAATTTTTCAGATGAACGG
>JAZQHN010000185.1:0-5823 GCA_045540615.1 Clostridia bacterium | reverse complement strand
GGCGCAGGTCTTGCAATGATCGCGGGGATTGGTCCTGGTATCGGTCAGGGTTATGCAGCAGGGAAAGCGGCAGAAGCAGTAGGACGTCAGCCGGAAGCAAAAAGTCAGATTACAAGTACTATGTTGTTTGGTTGTGCGGTTGCAGAATCTACCGGTATTTACGGTTTGGTTGTTGCAATGATTTTGTTGTTTGCAAATCCTTTGATTGGTTTGCTGTAAGGAGGAGGAAATGGATACGCAAGGATTTGTGTCCATTGACGTTTGGACCATTATTTTTACATGGATTAATCTTGCAATTTTGTCACTAATCTTAAAAAAGCTTTTGTTAAAACCAATAAGAAATATTTTGGCGCAACGTGAGCAGGAAGTGAGTGGCTTGTACGAAAGTGCTGAAACTGCAAAACAGGAGGCAGAAAATCTTCGGAAACGGTATCAGGAAAAAATGGCAGAAGCGGGAAAAGAAGCTTCTGAGCTTTTGCATAGTGCGGAACAGGCAGCTCAAAAAAAAGAAACTGCTATTTTAACTGAAGCTCGGGAAAAAGCCGGAAGACTGCTTCGTGATGGAGAAGAAGCAGCACGTCTTGAAATGGAAAAACAGCAGCAACGAAATCGGGAACAGATGACTGATATTGCCGTTATGGCAGCAGAACAGATTTTGCAGCGAGAGCTGAATGAAAAAGATTATGAATCTCTTGTGCTTAAAACCATTGATGAATTGGGTGACGTATCATGACGGGGGCGGATTATGCAAAGGCGCTGTTTGAGTTGTCAGGAGAGCAGGAGGAACAAAATATCATAGCAGCGGAACAATTGCTTCAGGAGCATCCTGATTACAGACGGATGCTTGATTGCGGTATGCTTTCTGCAAAAGAAACGGATGCATTGATTACAGAAGCCTTTGGTGATTCTGTTACCTCTTCTGTTCTGAAAATGATGGCAAGAAAGCGTCAGGTGTATCTTTGGGAAGATTTTACGGCAGAAATGGGAATTCTTTTGGACAAACACAGAAATGTGCTTCGTGCTAAGGTAGTAACAGCCCGTCCTCTGTCGGAACAACTGAAGGAAAAATTAATTCTTGCTTTAAATCAAAAAACAGGAAAAAATATTGTGCTTGAAATAACAGAAGATCCGACCGTCTTGGGTGGAATCAGTATTCAGGCAGATGGACTGTTTTGGGATGGAACCTTACGGGAACAGCTTCATCAAATGTCAACTGTTTTGAAAGGAGAAATGGAATGAAACAGGATACAGGAGCGATCCTTCGGGAACAGCTTGCCAGATTTTCAGGTAAAGTCAGCCCGAAGGAAACAGGCTATGTCTTAGAAGTTGGTGACGGAATTGCCAGAGCCGGCGGGTTGGAAGATTGTATGTTAAACGAGCTGGTAGAGTTTGAAGACGGAACAAAGGCTTTGGCAATGAATTTGGAAGAGCATTTTGTCAGTCTCGTTGTGTTGGGAAGTGACAGCGATATTTATGAAGGACAGCGTGTGAGCAGAACAGGACGTGTAGTAGAGGTTGGCGTTGGTGAAGAAATGCTTGGCCGTGTTGTGGATGCTTTAGGAAATCCGGCAGATGGGAAAGGAACAATTTCCTACGCAACTCATTTGCCTTTGGAATCACCTGCTCCCGGAATTTTAGACAGACGAGCCGTAAACCGTCCCTTGCAAACAGGAATTAAAGCAGTGGATTCCATGATTCCAATCGGAAAGGGTCAGCGTGAATTGATTATTGGTGACCGTCAGACGGGCAAAACTACCCTTGCCATTGATACCATTCTGAATCAAAAGGGCAAGGATGTGATTTGTATTTATGTCGCCATCGGGCAGAAAAATTCTCTTGTTTCCCGATTGGTAAGTAAGTTGGAGGAACAGGGTGCAATGGACTATTCTATTGTAGTAACTGCTTCAGCTTCCCAACCTGCAGCATTACAATATCTGGCACCCTACGCAGGTTGTGCTATGGGCGAATATTTTATGAATCAAGGGAAGGATGTTTTGATTGTATATGACGATTTATCCCGTCATGCGGTAGCTTACCGTGAGCTTTCCTTGTTGATTCGTCGTCCGCCGGGACGTGAAGCTTATCCCGGTGATGTATTTTATCTTCATTCCCGTTTGTTGGAACGGGCGGCACAGTTGTCGGATGAAAAGGGAGGCGGTTCTTTAACAGCTCTTCCTATTATCGAGACCCAGGGGGGAGATGTTTCGGCATATATTCCCACCAATGTAATTTCGATTACAGACGGACAGATTTTCTTGGAAACAGAACTGTTTCACAGCGGTGTGGTACCTGCTGTAAATCCCGGAATTTCGGTATCCCGTGTTGGTGGTGCAGCACAAGTGCCTGCTATGAAAAAGGTAGCGGGAAGCTTAAAGCTTTTATATGCCCAGTATCTTGACTTGAAATCATTTGCTAAATTCGGGTCTGAATTGGATAAGGATACCAAGCGCCGTTTGGCACAGGGAGAACGGATTGTAGAGGTGTTAAAACAACCGGAAGGATATCCTTTGTCGGTAGAACAGCAAATTTTGGTGCTGTACGGTGCCGTTCACGATTTACTTCGGGATATTCCTTTGGAACGGATATCGGCATTTGAAGAAAGCATCTTTGCATCATGCAGTGACGCAGAGGTGTTACAGGAAATTAAGGAAACCGGTAAGCTGAGTCAAGAGGAGCAGCTTAAAGTTTTGATTGAAGCTCATGTTCAGAAGTTTGTTCAGGAGGACGTATGGAAAACAGAAATGCCATCAAAAACCGAATGAAAACAATAGAAGAAACCAAGCAGATGGCATCTGTTATGGAGCTTTCTGCTTCCGCTTCCATTCACCGTGCTCAAAGAGAGGTAAAACAATGTGAGCCTGTCTTTTTGGCATCGGAAGAACAAAAATCCTTCTTTGGCTTTGGACCCTTTGTAAAAAAAGGAGAGGGCGAGGTTTGTGTTGTGGTTGCGGGAGGTGACCGCGGTTTGGCAGGCGGATATTATGTCCGTTTGTTTGAACAGGTGAAAAAAGAGCAAAAGGTGTATGCTTTGGGAAAAAAGACAGCAGAATTTGCATCTTCACGCGGATTTTCTTTGATGAATCAATCTGTGAACCGTTTGAAGGATTGTGATGGTGTAGCAAAGGAATTGTTGGACGGATTTTTAAAAGAGGAAATCGGAGAGTTGATTTTGGTAACTCCTACCATGTCGGGGGAAGCGGAGTGGAAACGTTTGCTTCCTTTAGAACCCAGCGTAGGGCAGACTATTTATGACCCGTCTGCTTCTTTGACAGCAGAACGTTTTGCAGCCTTTTATTTATCTGCTCAGATTGAGTATGCGGTCAAACAAGCGGCAATGTGTGAATTTGCTGCTCGTCGTGAAGCCATGGGTGCTGCGGCAAACAATGCTGAGGAAATGCTGGAGCAACTGACTCTTTCTTATCATGCAGCACGTCAGGCTGCTATCACCCGTGAACTGGTAGAAATTGTTGCCGGTGCGGAAGAATTGTAAACCATAGTGGAATGAGGAATGAAAATGAATCGAAAAGGAATCGTGATTCAGGTTTTGGGACCTGTGCTTGATATTCGGTTTGAGGACGGCTTGCCGCCCTTAAGAAATGCAGTAAAAATCGGTGATGTTATTGCAGAAGTAGCAAAGCATCTGGGAGAAGATACTGCCCGCTGTGTCGCTATGAATGCTACAGACGGTTTGGTTCGCGGTATGGAAGCAGAGGATACAGGAACAGGAATCACCGTACCCGTAGGAAAGGGTACTTTGGGCAGAATGTTCAATTTATTTGGTCAGCCTATTGACCATCAGCCTCCTGTGGAAGGGGAGCATTGGTGTATCCACAGAGATCCGCCATCCTTTGAAGAACAAAGTACGGGAACCGAACTGTTGGAAACAGGAATCAAGGTTGTTGACCTGCTTTGTCCCTACATTAAAGGTGGTAAGATTGGATTGTTTGGCGGTGCCGGTGTTGGAAAAACGGTGCTGATTATGGAATTGATTCACAATGTTGCCAAACAGCACGGTGGCTTGTCTGTGTTTGGCGGTGTTGGAGAACGAACCCGTGAAGGAAACGATTTGTACCACGAAATGAAAGAATCGGGAGTATTAGACAAAACTGCCCTTGTGTACGGGCAGATGAATGAGCCTCCCGGAGCAAGAATGAGAGTAGGGCTTTCTGCTCTTACCATGGCAGAGTATTTTCGTGACAGAGAAGGTCAGGATGTACTTTTGTTTATTGATAATATTTTCCGTTTTACCCAAGCAGGGGCTGAAGTATCGGCACTTCTGGGAAGAATGCCTTCTGCGGTAGGATACCAGCCAACGTTGGCAACCGAAATGGGTGCATTGCAGGAACGGATTACCTCGACCAAAAAGGGTTCTGTTACTTCCGTTCAGGCAGTTTATGTGCCTGCAGATGATTTAACTGACCCGGCTCCCGCAGTAACCTTTTCCCATTTGGATGCAACTACCGTTTTGTCTCGTGATATTGCAGCAAAGGGAATTTATCCGGCGGTTGATCCCTTGGAATCTACCTCTCGTGCTATGTCACCGTCTATCGTAGGACAAAAGCATTATGATACGGCAAGAGGTGTCCAACAAGTACTTCAACGGTATAATCAACTTCAGGATATGATTGCCATTATGGGTATGGATGAATTGTCTCCGGAAGACAGATTGGTAGTAAACCGTGCCAGAAAGATTCAAGCATTTTTATCTCAATCTTTCTTTGTGGCAGAGCAATTTACCGGTATGCCCGGTTCTTTTGTGCCTTTGTCTGAAACGGTACGGGGTTTTGCAGAAATTTTAGAAGGGCGTCACGATGACCTTCCCGAATCCGCTTTCCTGTTCGTAGGAACCATTGACGAAGCGGTGAAGAAGGGGAGGGATGAAAAATAGCTACATTTCAGTTGCAGATATTGACTCCCAAAAGCTGTGAATTTGAAGGAAATGCAGAAAAATTGACTCTTCGTGCAGAATCGGGGGATATGACCGTGCTTCCCAATCATATTGATTACTGTGCTGCTGTGAAAGCGGGAAAAGGAAAATTTACAGCAGAGGGAACAGAACGTGATTTTACCTGTGGTGAAGGTGTTTTATCCGTTACCAAGGAAAAAGTTTGTCTGATGATACAAAGTTTTGAAAATAATCAGCCTTAACGGGTTGATTATTTTTTTATTTTCTGTTATAATGAATATAGTATGTAAAAAAGAAGGCATGAAAATATGGAACAGAAGAAACAATCTTTTATGATGAATGTAGGAATCATTCTGTTTGCTCAAATCTTGGTCAAAGTTTTGGGTATGGTATACAGAATGGTAATTACCAATATTGACGGATTCGGTGATGCAGGAAACGGATTTTATTCAGCAGGATATCAGGTGTATATTTTGCTTCTTGCTCTTGCTTCGGTGGGAATTCCCACTGCCATTGCAAAAATGATAGCAGAGGTGCGTGAAAAAGGAAATTACTACCTTGGCCATCGTATTTTTAAAGTGTCTCTATGGGTGTTCGGTATGATCGGCTTGGTTCTTTCCTTGCTTCTCTTTTTTGGAGCTGATTTTGTAGCACGGCAGTTGATTCAGATGGAAGGAGTTCAACTGACCCTTCGTGCTTTGGCGCCCTCTATCTTCTTTGTTTGTGTTTCCTCTGTCATCAACGGTTATTTTCAAGGAATGCAAAATATGAAATCTACCGGCACTGCTCAAGTGTTGGAGCAAATTGTAAAATGCACCTTAACCATTTTATTTGTTGCGTTGGCGGCTGGTGGGAAACCTGAGGTACTGGCAGCACTTGCGACTACTGCAACTACTCTTTCTACCATAGCCAGTTTT
>JAZQHN010000184.1:0-2017 GCA_045540615.1 Clostridia bacterium | reverse complement strand
AAAAGCAGTTTTGTCATACTTACACCTCTTCTGTACTTCTTTTTTTCTTGTGAGACAACAACCAATCTGTCAGTTCATCATCACCATATGCCTGTTCCCAGGCATTGTGTCCCACACCGGGCAGAATTTTCAAAATTCCGTTTCCACCCTTTTTATTCAAGGAACCAATCATGTTAATGCTTTCATAAGCAGGAACCGTATCGTCACAATCACCATGCCATGCAAACGCAGGTACATCTTTCAGTGCACCGCCGTACCAACAAATCCCGCTACCGCAAACAGGAGCAATGGCAGCAAAACGGTCAGGATCTGCCATAGCAAGCATCCATGTTCCCGTTCCACCCATGCTCAGTCCCGTCAAATAAATCCGTTCTGTATCTATTTTCAAGGTGGTGGTTATTTCATCCAAAAATTCCAACAGGGATTCTGTAAAACAACCCCAATATTTTTCATCAGGACATTGAGGTGCGACACAAACAAAAGGATATTCCTTCCCCAATCCAACATGCTTTAAAATGCCATGACGGGCAACCGCATCCAAATCCGTCCCACGTTCTCCCGCCCCGTGCAAAAAAAGCACCAACGGCATTTTCTCAGAAGTCTCATATTCCTTTGGCAAATATTTTAAATATCCAAAGGTAACACCGTGTTTAGATGTCCAGCTTTCTTTTGTATACATAAAATCCCTCCTACTGCTTTGCAGCAAATTCTAATGCATCATCAATGTGGGAGCAGAAATGGTCTGCTCCTACCACGTCATAAAACCCTGATTTCTGCATGACAGAAAGAGGCTGCGGATTCACATGAGAAAATACCAATGCAATTCCTTTTTTAGCACATTTTTTTCGCAAAGCTTCTAAGGAATTCATGGCAGTTGCATCCAATGCAGGAACGGCTCTCATGCGAAGCACCAGACATTTGGTAAAGTCTTTTACAGTAATATCCAAAATCTTATCTGCCGCACCAAAAAAGAGGGGGCCGCTTAATTCATAAACACGAACATGCTGAGGAACCTGACGTAATTCCAAACTGTCTTCATCCTGTTCTACATATTTCCAACCTGTTACTTCTGTTTCTTCGCTCATCCGCTTCATAAACAGCATTGCTGCCAAAATCATACCAACTTCAATGGCGACAACCAAATCAAACATAACAGTCAATACAAAAGTAACCACCATAACAATACTGTCACTTTTGGGAGCAGATTTGATAACCGAAACAAACTGACGCCATTCGCTCATATTATAGGCAACCATAAACAAAATCGCCGCAATGGCAGGCATGGGAATGAGACCTGCATAAGGCATCAAAAAGAGCAATACCAACAAAAGAACCACTGCATGAACCATACCCGCAATAGGAGTTCTTCCGCCGTTTTTTGCATTGGCAGCCGTTCTTGCAATAGCACCTGTTGCAGGGATACCGCCAAACAAAACAGATGCAATATTTCCTGCCCCCTGTGCCACCAATTCCATATTGGAATTATGACGGGAATTCACCATACTGTCAGCTACCACGCAGGAAAGCAAAGACTCAATTGCCGCCAAAATAGCGATAGTTACCGCATCAGGGAATACTTCTCCAATCTTTGCCAAACTAAAATTCATTCCTGAAAAATCAACTTTGGGAAGTCCTGCGGGAATGGTATACAGCTCGCCAATGGTAAACACGCCGTCATCCAATCCGGGGATAAACTTCACCATCAAAACACCAACAATAACCGCAATTAAAGAAGGAGGAATCCGCTTTTCTAATTTAGGATACAAAATCAAAATAGCAAGGCAAACCAACCCAACCAACAAGGTCTGCCATTGAAAGGTTCCCATTGCTTCTATATTAGCATGGATTTTTTCCAGAGTTTCCACAGGCTTTACGCCCTCTGCATAAGTCAGACCCAAAAAGTCCTTGATCTGACCAATCAGAATGGTGACCGCAATCCCTGCAGTAAATCCGGTGGTAATGGTGTAGGGAATAAACTTAATCAAAGACCCAAGCTTAAAGACACCCATCAGAATCA
>JAZQHN010000183.1:0-4066 GCA_045540615.1 Clostridia bacterium | reverse complement strand
CCTTAGCACTTATCAGCCGATAGGTGCTTTTTTGATGCCCTGAGCATGGTGAAAAAGGTTACAATACTGTGCTCTGCAGAGAAACAAACGGCCCCACATCGGCAATGCTGTCTGCTACCTCTTTGGATCACCATCCCTTTTTGGGAGGCGTTGCGGTCAATATGAAATTTGATGGTTCGTGTTGGAGGATTCAGTGCTAATTTTGTACAACTGACACCGGAAATGCAGCAAGAAATCATTGACCGTAATATTCACTCTGTGTAATTGTTTCTCTCCTACTTTTATTTTGACGATTATACCATATTTTTTCTTATTTTGTCAGTAGAAATCCAGAAAAATTTTTGATATAATGGTAAAAAACAATAGGAGTGATACTAATGCTGAAGATCCCGCAAATACAGATAAAAGCCCCTTTGGACATTCAATACAATCTTGGAAAAAGCAAATACGGTTATTTTAAACCGAATTTGAACGAAATCAATTTTTCATTTGAAAACAAGGATTATACCGTAACATTAAATGAAAAAGAATGCCCGGTAAGGGGGTGCCGCGTTTCGGCAATTCCTTTTAACCGAATCTGGCCGGGCAAGCAAAGAGATATGTCCCAAACGGAAGAAGCTGCTTTTATTACCTTTTCTGCAGATGAAGCAGTTACCGTTCGGATAAAAGCACACAGAAACTTCCAACGGGCGGTGGTTCGTCCTTTATCCAAGCAAATCAACCCGGAAATAATCAATGGAGAAATTGTGTTTCAATTAAGCAAGGCCGGAAGCTACGTGCTGGAATTAGACGGTTTTCACCATGCTCTGCACATTTTTTATAATCCTATCAAGGAATATCCGGAAGCAGAGCAGGCAACCTATTTTTTCGGTCCCGGACTTCACTTTCCCGGAACCATTCATCTTCGTGATAACGATACAATTTATATTGATGAAGAAGCTATTGTGTTCGGCTCGTTGTATTCTACAGGGGCGGAGAATATTAAAATTTACGGTGGCGGCATCCTTGATAACAGCTGCGAAGAAAGAATTCTCGAGCATGGCTACGAAAATTATACAAAAGGAAACTGCAGACTGTATCAGTGTAACAATGTGACCATTGAGGATGTTATTATGACAAACTCATCCACATGGATTTTATCTATGTTTTACTGTAATCATGTGACAATTGATAATATCAAGCTTGTAGGGCACTGGCGGTACAACACCGACGGTATCGATATTGTAAACACAAGCAATGTTTTGATTAAAAACAGCTTTATCCGTTCTTTTGATGATACCATAACCATCAAAGGAATTTATGAATATAATCAACCCATAGAAAATATCACGGTAGACAACTGTGTCCTGTGGTGCGGCTGGGGAAACACCTGTGAAATCGGCGTGGAAACTTGGGCTCCTGAATATAACAATATTTGTTTTCAAAACAGTGATGTTATTCATTCCTCCGCTCCGGCACTGGCGATTCTGAATACCAATGATGCAGAGGTGCATCATATCACGTTTCAAAATATAAATGTAGAATTTCAGAAAGACACCATGGTTGAAATGATTCAGGAAACGGATGAATCGGAATATGACAAATACGATATCCCTTCCACGCCCGTTCTGATTGCTCTGAAAAATTATAGACGTTCCAAATATTATACGACGGAAGAGGGAACATATGAGTATGTACTACCAGAGGAATATGGTTGGATTCATGATGTTTTCTTCAACAATATCCGTGTGTTTGCAGAAGAAGGAATCACAACACCGAAAATCATTATGAAATCTGATGATGAGCACCAAGCATTTGAAAATATTACGATAAGCAATCTGTTTTTAAATGGTGAAAAACAAACCGATTTTCATGCTTTTGACACAGAATTGGTCAATAGCCAGATTACTTTAAACTAAAGAGGAATAAAAAATGAATCAAATTACATTATTAATCATTTCCATGGCGGCATGCCTTGGAGGAGGAATTTTAAGAAAGCATCTATGCAATTCTTACGAAAACGGAGATCGGTCACGGTATCTTTATAATACCGTAGTTTCTCTTGTTTCGGCAATCATATTGCTGATACTGTCAGACATAACAAGCATTTCTGCTTTTACCGTTTTGTTGGCTCTTGCTTTTGGAATTGTAACCTTTGTTCAACAGCTGACCAATTTGCAGGCATTAGAAACCGGTCCCTTGTCTTATACAACGGTGATTATCTCCCTTTCCACATTAATTCCCGCCCTTTCCGGAGTGGTTTTTTGGAATGAGCATTTATCATTGGGAAAAATCATCGGAATGGCATTGATGGTGGTTTGCTTTATTCTGTCTGTAGACTCGAAATCAGAAACCAATCGTACCAACAAGAAATGGCTGATTTGCTGTGGAATTGCATTTCTATGCACAGGGTTAATCGGCGTGATGCAAAAGTGGCATCAAAGCTCACCCTACAAGGAAGAACTGGATGTTTTTCTGGTAATTTCTTTTGCCTTTTCTTTCGTTTCCTCCGCCCTTTTATGGATGATGAAAAAGAATAAAAAAGAAACCAATAAGACCCAAGACAACAAAAAAACTGTTTTTGCTTTTCTTCCAATCTTTCTCATGATTATTAGTGGGGTATGCGTTGCACTGAACAACAAATTAAATCTGTTTTTATCCGGCACGATGGACAGCGCGGTATTTTTCCCCATCGTCAACGGCGGTGGCATTGCTTTGACCTTACTGTCTTCTATTATTATTTTCAGAGAGCGACTTTCTAGAAAGCAATGGGTAGGAATATTGTTTGGGGTAGTAGCTATTTTGCTTCTTTGTTGCAGTTGATTTCTTGACAAAAGAATGCTATCGTGTTATAATATTGGTAAATCTATGATAGGAGTACTGATAGTAGCATGCTAAATCAAACACTGTTAGAAAAAATCGGAATTTCTTCTGAAGATATTCCAAAAATTTTAGAACAAAATGCCATTTACAGTGAAAAAATTAAACCTTTGGCAACAGAATATGCCAAAACTTTGGGACACCGTCCTTTTTTGCCCTATGCAAACGAAGAAGAAACCATAAAGGCTTATGAGAGAAGACGTCAATATGTGGATGACGCCATAGCAATCGACCCTGATAATACGTATATGCTTCAGCTTCTTGCCTGGCTTCATTTAATCCCTTATCTGAAAGAACGTTATGAAGAGCTTGGAATTGATGAATCCATTTTCATTTCTACCATGAAGGACATTTCTTATAAGGTAGAGGAATGTAAAGTTGTAAATGGTGTTTGCGGTGTGTTTGTTGATTTCTTCTTTTTAAATTTTGATTTGAAGTTGTTTGAAATTGGCAGATTGCAGTATCATGTCAACAAATTCCCTGCACAGGAATATACCTACGGGGATTATGTAATCAAAAAAGGGGATACCGTTTATTCCTGCCATATTCCCTCCTCCGGGAAATTGACCACGGAGCTTTGCATGGACTCTTTACAAAGAGCCTATGAATTTTTTAAATCTGATTTAAAAGGAACCGTTCTTCCCATTTTGTGTCAGTCCTGGCTGTTATATGAACCTTATGTGGAACAGGTATTTCCGGAAGGCTCTAATCTGAAAAAATTTGCTCGGATGTTTGATGTTTATACTTGCAGCGGAGCAGAATTTACGGAATGCTGGCGAATTTTCGGAAAACGATATGAAGGAACCACAGAAGGATTACCCTCCGATACGACCCTGCGCCGTAACTTTATTGAATATATCCAAAAGGGCGGTACCTTTGGAAACGGTCATGGAGTCTTGCTGTATGACGGAGAAAAAAGAGAAATTATGAACCGATAGATGAATTTATAAAAGAAACACCGACTTTTTGACGATCGGTGTTTCTTTCTTTGTATTGTATTTCGGTTGCTACAATTACTTTATTTGATTACAGCACCGTTTTCTTCTAATCGCTTTTGTACCTCTTTGATGGCTACGGTGTGAACATTGGTACCGTTGTTTTTTGCTACTGCAATGGCGGTTCCTGCTGCCTGACCGGTGCAGGCACAAATGGGCATAACCCGAATGGAGGCTTGGGCTTCGTGAGTCGCTGAAATACAACGTCCTGC
>JAZQHN010000182.1:0-6035 GCA_045540615.1 Clostridia bacterium | reverse complement strand
TGTCGATAAGTTTATCGACACGCTGAGGCTGCGGTATTCCGCAGCCTTTCTATTTTGTTTTCATCTCTGTTTTGCAATTTCGGACAATAGCCACATCGCAGAACCAACGCACGGCATATCGTATTCTGCATGTGTAGAATCAACTCCGAATCCTACGGTTACTCCACCCGGAATCTGAGGAGTAGACGGAAAAAATTGACCAAATGCAGCTCTCGGGACCTGATTGTATCCAATGGATTCAATATGGCTTGCATCCATTGGATTGACGCCCAAGAGATAGTCGGCAATATATTGTGCATATTTGCGATATTTTGTTTCGCCGAGAAGATTTCCTGCAATTTCTAAAAAGGCACCTGTCAAAGAAGAAAAGGTAACATTGGTTGAAATGCCTTTATCCGAATAAAACTTGTATAAATAACGATCATCAATAGGAATAAAATCCTGTGAAATATCTGCGATGGTATACTGCTGTCTTGCATGGTTCACCATTTGAATATCAAACATTTTCCTATCCCGTCGCATAACGGGTCTTCTCCACAAATCATCATCCATATGTAAAATGAGTGATTCTGCCGCTTCTCTGAGTTGTTCTTTGCAAATCCCGCAAAGCTCTGCTGCATCTGAAAGAGCAAAAAAGATGCCCGTAGAGATGGAATAAGAAAACAGAGAATTTCCTGTTAACTCATACGGATCAAGATGAATGGCTTCTTTTACATAAGTTAACCATGCTTCATCCTTTGTTGCCCGATAAAAATCAGCGGCACAACAGATTTGATATGCTCTATCTTCGGTGGAACCTTTATAAGCAAGGGCAAAGAAGGATGCCTGATCCATCCCTAATGGTGTTTCAGCAGGATGCTCATATTTTTCGTCACTTCTTCTGTCTGAAGTAAGATATTCCCAAGAACGCAATGCAGTCCTCATATAAATTTCTTTGTTTTCAGGTATGATCAGGGAAGCCAGCGCAAGGAATCTGGTTGCACACCATTGTCCGCTGGAAGGAGCCGGAGAATCATAAAACTCTCTGCCACCCCAACCAAAAGGAAAACTCAAGGTATTTCTCATAAAACCTTCTTCAGAAAACAATCGTATCAGATAATCGCAGGCATGTTCTATTTCTGCTTTGAATAGAACTTGTCCGTAATCGGTTGAATCATTTAAAGCAGCTCTCATCATTGCATACAGTCCAATACTGACTCCACCGGGAGATTTTCTCAGGTCACAAGATTGATGATATCCTCCTGATAAATCAATTCTTTCTCCCGTTTCCGTGGTAAGGCTATCCTCACAATGGCATTTTCCTGCCCAACCCAATTCATTCCCACAACGTTGATAAGTGAAATAGGACAGCATCACACGAATGGGATGATAATAGGCTCCTTGGTATATGACAAAAAATCTGCTTTTGAATGTTCCGCATTTAATAAAGTAATCGCCTTCTTCAGTTAACTCGCTGAAATCTCCCACATATCCGTTTCCGGTTTGACTGATTTCTTCTTTCAACATCCCCGTATATTTGACAATTTCTTTGCAATCTTCCGTTTTTACAACGATAAATTTCATTGACTCCGGAGTTTCAGTTATGACAAATCTTTTTGTGCTATGACAATGAAATCCAACTTGATTGACCAAAATATGATTGTAAGACATCAGAAAACACCTCCGAACTTTGTTTACGTTCTTTATTATATCAAAAAATCAGAATATGTCAATATTTTTTGCACGGTTTACACTTTGATTTTTGTAAATAAAGCATTGCTACCTGTTGATTTTAATATTGTTATATGGTATAATGAACTAAGGTAAGAATTTCTTGATAGCTCAGAAAACTCAAAGTGGATGTCAATGATTTTTGTTTGGTTTGAACTTTCATTTGCTGAACTGCGAGAAGAAAGATGGAGAAATTACATTGAGTGCTATAGCGCAGATGCAGCATACGAGAAATATAAAATCAAACTAATAAGATGCAAATGTAAATCACCTATCAAAAATACTTTTAAATAGTTTGAATAAAGAGATGAATCGGAAGTGAAGTTATGTGGAAAAATACGATTGAAAATGCTTACGAACATATAAGCTTACATGATTGTGTTGTAAATCTGGTAGAGCACAATGAAAATTCATTTTCATTTACTCTTGACAATGGATTTTGGATAATGCCTGATTCAAAATATAATCCTTATAACGAAACACTTCGTACAGATCAATCAAAGATTCGATTTATTGATTTAGATAAAGAAATATCAGCTTTTTATGTGTTAAAAAGGCACTATTTATTTAGAAAATACTTATATACAACGATAAAACAATTAAAATTCGAAACTTTGTTTCAAAAAATAAATTCCAAAGAATGGGAAATGGAATTCTACGATCAATATCATACTTCTCAAAGAAATTTGTTTTTTGGCAGTATCAATACAAAGAAAAAAATAGGCGCCTTAGATTTTCAATTGAATCTGGATTGTAATAAAATGGAATATTGCTGGAATTATATTTGTCCCGATAAGAAATGGTAGTGATATTTATTACAGAATATGAAATTAAGATAGAACGGTTGGTATTATGAAAAAAATAACGATAGGAATTTTAGCCCATGTTGACTCAGGAAAAACGACTCTTTCTGAAGCAATTTTATATCAAACGGGCTTACTCAGAACATTAGGACGTGTGGATCACGGCAATGCATTTATGGATTCTCATGAAATTGAGCAGGATCGGGGAATTACCATTTTCTCCAATCAGGCTGTTTTTTCTATGCAAGAAACTATGGTAACGCTCCTTGATACTCCGGGTCACGTTGACTTTTCTGCCGAAATGGAACGAACATTGCAGGTTCTCGATTATGCGGTTTTAGTCATCAGCGGAACGGACGGAGTGCAAAGTCATACCGAAACCTTATGGCAATTACTCATTCGTTACCGTATCCCCTGTTTTCTTTTTGTAAATAAAATGGATATTACTCATCTGAGCAAAGAAATGCTTATGACGGAACTGAAAGAAAAATTAGATGTTGCATGCATTGATTTTAATGAAGAGAATGAAGAACGAAATGAAGAACTTGCTATGTGCAACGAAACCTTGATGGAGCATTTTCTTTCTGACGGTGACATTCCAAACGTCCCTCTTTGCGAAGCCATTCAAAACCGTCAGGTATTCCCCTGTTTTTTCGGTTCTGCCTTAAAATCGTCAGGAGTCGATGTACTTTTAAAAGGATTGCATCAGTACACAATTCAACCTTCTTACGGAACAAATTTCGGTGCAAAGGTATTTAAAATTACACAAGACCCACAGGGAGAACGATTAACCCATTTAAAAATCACAGGGGGTTCTTTGCAAGTAAAAGAAATGATAGCAGGAAAAACACGTTCGGAAAAGGTCAATCAGATTCGTCTGTATTCCGGCTCTAAATATGAACTTCTTTCAGAAGCCACCTCGGGAACTGTTTGCTCCGTAACAGGACTTACCTTTCCCCTTCCCGGAGACGGATTGGGTGCAGAACCTGACTCGGATGCATCTGCATTGGAACCAATTTTGAATTACCGAGCAGACCTTCCCGCGGGAACAGATGTCCATACTGCTCTTTCAAAATTTCGTTTGTTGGAAGAGGAAGATCCTCAGCTTCACATTATTTGGCACGAAACATTACAGGAAATTCATTTCAGAATTATGGGAGAGGTACAACTGGAAATATTAAAGCGTATTATTTCGCAACGCTTTGGAATGGAAGTGAATTTTTCCTATAGCAGCATTGCCTATAAAGAAACCATTCAAGAAAAAGTAATCGGTGTAGGGCATTATGAACCCTTGCGTCATTATGCGGAAGTCCACCTGTTACTGGAGCCTCTGAAACTGGGAAGCGGATTGGTATTCGGAACAAAATGCAGCGAAGATGAACTGGAACGGAACTGGCAAAGGCTGATTCTTACTCATTTACAGGAAAAGGAACACATTGGAGTTTTGACAGGTTCCCCGATTACAGATATGAAAATTACCCTTGTGGCAGGAAAGGCGCACCGAAAGCATACCGAAGGGGGCGATTTCCGTCAGGCAACCTACCGTGCCCTTCGCCAGGGGTTAAGATGTGCCGAAAGTGTATTGTTAGAGCCTGTGGTGCAATTCAAATTAGATGTTCCGTCTGATTGTATCGGACGGGCGATGTCTGACGTCCAACAAATGGGTGGTAAATTTGAGCCTCCCGAAACGAGAGGAGATACCTCTCTTTTAACAGGCACCGTCCCTGCAGTGTCCATTCGGGGATATCAACAGGAACTAATTGGATATACCAAGGGTCGGGGAAGAATTTCTTATCTGTTCAGCGGATATCAGCCCTGTCATA
Source organism: Clostridia bacterium (assembly GCA_045540615.1). Lineage (GTDB taxonomy): Bacteria > Bacillota > Clostridia > HGM11514 > HGM11514 > SIG438. The sequence goes on along the minus strand of JAZQHN010000182.1, from coordinate 1,699 downwards.
ATCAAGAACAGGTAATCGATGAAATCGGATATATTGCCGATGCTGATGTAGAAAATACAGCTGATTCAGTTTTTTGTTCTCACGGTGCAGGATTTACGGTAAAATGGGATCAAGTATCGGAATATCAGCATTTGGATAGCGGAATTCGTTTGGAGTCGGACGAAGTGAAGGTACAAAAAGCAGTAGGCTATGTGAACCGTCTTGCCTCTGATGAGGAATTGATGAAAATTTTTGAAATGACATATGGTCCTGTGAAACGTCCCACCTTACAAAGCTTCCAAACAAAAAAGGAACGTCCGTCTGAGTGGAAACCTACAAAGCAAAAACCCGTTTTTTCAGGAAAAGAATATTTGCTTATTGATGGATATAATATCATTCATGCTTGGGAAGAATTACGAAAACTTGCAGAAAAAAATATGGATTTGGCAAGAGAAACCCTGATTCACAGAATTTGTAATTATCAGGGATTTCATCAATGTGAAGCAATTGTTGTGTTTGATGCTTATCGAGTGGAAGGCGGACTACGATCCATTGAAAAGGTGTGCAATATTCATGTGGTCTATACCAAGGAAGCAGAAACTGCAGATATGTATATTGAAAAAACAACCCATGAATTAGGAAAAAAGCATCGTGTTCGAGTGGCAACCTCCGATCATCTGGAACAGCTTATCATTATCGGGAATGGTGCCGTACGGATTCCTGCAGACGCCTTTTTGGCAGAGGTAGAAGAAACAGAACGGCAAATCAGAGAGTTTATTTTATAAAGATCGGGGCTGTAGCATCTGGCTGCAGCCCCATTTTTCTGTTTATTTACAGCAGTGACTCCGATAATCCGTGTCGCAATCTTCAAAATGTTCCTTTTGAGGAGGGAAAAATTCATCAAAGGGGAAACTAATCTTATCAAACAATTCACAAGGATCGTCATCCGATGCAGATACACATTCCTTCTGAGGAATACAGAAGTCATAAGAAGGAATCAGTAATTGAGAAGGACGTTCCAATCTTACAATGGTAAACAACCCTAAAGAAACATAAACAGCTTTATTATCGTCACAGGAAACCAATTCATCATTGAAGCATCCGCAAATGAATTGGGGAATGTTGCAAGGATCGATACAGCAATTGCATTTTTCTACCAATTTAGCACCAAGGCAAATAGGATCAACGACTTCCACGGTTGCTTTAGGAAGATTTGTTTTTGTAACAAGTTGAGTATCCGATTCACCGGGACGATACTTAGAAGAGAAAATTCTTGCATTTCCTTCCGAGCCGAACAAAATTACCTTTTTATCAAAGGTAGCAAGACCTTCTACCTGAGTGGGTGTTGCTACACCGGTAAAGACATCCAAGGTGATTTTGAAGAAATATTTAATATCAACGGTAAAAAATCCTTTATTAAAGGGAACCGCTTCAACATCAGTATAAACCCAGATAATTTCAGATTTTCTGCATTTTACATTGATTGCCCGATTAATCAATTCCTGATCGCAACGTGTAAATAACACATTTAAGTCCGTTAAGCAATCCTTTTCCTTACAGCTGTCGTAAATCTGATTTGTTTGAATGCAAACGGAATCACAAGGCTGACCATTCCCTTGAACTTCAGACGATGTCACTCTTTCATTCATTGTAAAAACCTCCTTTTTTCCCGTTTTTACGGGGATTCGTTTTTATAATATGCATGAAAATAAGGTTTTGT
>JAZQHN010000181.1:0-12394 GCA_045540615.1 Clostridia bacterium | reverse complement strand
GGAACTCTTAACTCTACTCTGATTGTCGGCTATGATGCAAACGGAAACAGCTATGTTGATAAGGTCGGAAATAAAATACCTTTTGCTACAAACAGCAACTTGAGAAATCTTGTAAAAGGTAGCAAAGATGTTTCTGCCGCTACTGCACCGAGCGTAACAGAAGATGCTGAAAGCGTAATAAAATCGGATAAAACCGTAGCAGAATCCCCTGCAAGTGCGTGCAGAGTGTTAAGAGTGACATTTTCCTTACACCTTTCAATCAGACTGAGGGTGTCTTTGTTCATCCCACAGTCAAATGAAAAATCCATTTGATTCAATCCGTTTAAATTTCTGTAATCCTGAAAATTCTTTGCCAGGTTTCTTTTCTCTTGTGTCATTTTGGAACATCCTTTACAATTCTTATTTTTACGAATGAATATATTCCTAAACAAACTTAATATGTTTTTGGATTACTTGACCAAAACTTGACCAAACTTATTTTTGAAGAAAAAATAAAAACCCTTTAAATCTTGCAAAACTGCATAGAATAAAGGATTTTCATGGAGCTGGTAATGGGATACATCTGCTTCGCATCTTTCCTGCTCGTTCACCGAAACGCATATGCGATTCGGTACCGAACTTCGCACCACTCACCTAAAAACGATTAATAATCGTTTTATTAACGGTTCGTGCCCTCTTAGGGTTCAAATCCCATTCCCATTTTAAACAAAAAAGCATCCCGAATGGAATGCTTTTCATGGAGCTGGTAATGGGATTTGAACCCGCGACCCCTTCATTACGAGTGAAGTGCTCTACCCCTGAGCTATACCAGCTTATAAGATAACATTAATATTATATCAATAAATATAGTTCTTTGTCAAGGGGTTTTCCAATTATTTTAAAAACAACAGTTGAAAAAATAATAAAATGATAGAAGAAAAGATCAAATAGACATAAAAGAATATATAAACTCGTTTGTATGTGACAAAAATAAGCAGGAAAAAAAGGGAATGTAAAAAAGTCCAGAATGCAAAAAGGTTGTAAAACGAAGAAAAACCCCACATCAGTGGGGTTTTTCTGCATTCAGTTCATTATTTTCAACTTGTAGCTATTTATTATGAAGGATGTTTCAACCTTTTTTTGTTCTGAACATTTTTTCTATCCCCAACAAAAAGGTGTTGTCAAACTTTCAGTGTCCCTTATAGAGACTGTGTAAGCTACCGGCTTGCTCGTTGTTTCGACTGTGTTTTTAACGATTTTTTGGAATGATTAGTTGCTGACCTACATAAATAAGGTGGTAGCATGCAATTTGATCTTGGTTTTCTTGGAAAATTTCCTGCCATTTTTGTCCTGTGTTAAAATAGCGGAGAGAAATGCTCCAAAGAGTTTCTCCTAAAGCAACGGTATGGATGATAGGTTGCGGTGAAGGAGATACTGTTTCTGTTTTTGGTTGTTCGGCGGGTTCTGATACAGGTGCTTTTGTGCCTAAGAGGGTAATTCTTCCGCTTCCGTTTACATCACTGTAACCCTCGTTTTCAGTAATAACAGGCAGACCCGTTTCTTCATTTTTAGGAAAAGATTTGATGTAGTTTGCCAAAACCATATAGTCCTCTGCTACGTAATCCAGTACATTGACTGCACCATCAAACATAGCAAATCCGTCTCCCAAATTACGAAGGATATAATTATATCCTGCCAGATTGTAGGTTTTATTTAGGTCAAGAGGTTGGTATTCTCCTGTTTCTTTGTCTAAAATACGAACGTCCTTGACGCGGTATTCTCCTGTGGGACTGCCAATCCATACTCCTTTGTCATCTGTCTGAACAGTAGAGGGGATGGATAAATCAGCCGTAAAGGTTGCTCCTGAAATATGCAGAAAACCGCCATTTTCTGCAGTGCCGTCTGCCACACTTTCTGATAATCCCCATTCCAAGGCATCCAAAAGCTGTTGACCTGTAACGGTTTGCAGACATGCAATGTTGCCAAACGGATGAATTTGTTTACAGGTATTGTAGCTGATTTCTCCTGTAACAGCATTATTTCTAATGCCACCGCCATTCATAATTGCCACATCTACATCCATATCCATGGAATCAAATAAATAGTACAAAGCATCCGCTGCGAAATCTCCTGTATTGGTGCTTTGTTTGCGAACCAATCGATTTCCTGCCCGGTCATAATTATCAAGTGTTACCTGAGAATATCCGATGACTTGATTCAGCTGAGAATCTACACTCTGAATCCACTCTTCTTCCGTTTCTTTTACTTTAGAATCAGGCACAATCTCTTTTAAGTCCTCTTTGTCCAGCAACTGTGAAGTAATGGTACCATCAGGGGAAATGGTTAATTTTCCTATGTTATTCAAATAAGAACCGGTTTGAGTCAGAATTACAGATGTTCCGTTTTGATCGGTTACCTGCTCCATTTCGACGACAGAGTGAGAATGACCGTCAATAAATGCATCAAAGCCACTTGTATTGGCAATGACATCCTTGCTTGTCCAAGGGTGAGAGGAGGGATCAATTCCAAGATGCCCCAACCCAATGATAATTTCTGCACCTTCTTGTTTGGCAGCATCAATGGTAGTTTGAACATCCTTGTAAAGAGCTGAACCGTCCTTTCCTCCGGAAATCCCGTAGCAGTATTCACCCTGCTCATTTTGGAAATAGGCAGGAGCAGAGGAGGTAATGGTTTCCGGAGTTGTAATGCCTACAAAAGCAATTTTTACACCATTTGTTTCCTTAATAATATAAGATGGCAACACCCGTTCCCCGGGAACACCGTCTTCTTCATGATAAAAATTAGCAGAAAGATAAGAAAAATTTGCTGATGCAACTCGCTCTAAAAAAACATCCATGCCAAAATCAAATTCATGATTTCCTATAGTGGCAACATCATATCCTGTTTCGTTCATCAATCGGATTATCGTGCTTCCTTTGTCCATGCTGCCGTAAGCGGTTCCTTGAAGGTGGTCTCCTGCATCTGCCAGCAAAGAATTTGGGGTTATTTTTTTCAATGCGGCAAGCTTAGAAAAGGTCAGATTGTTTTCGTTTCCTTCCCCGACACAGTTGGCAATATAAGTATGAATATCATTGGTATAAAATACGGTAATCTCTTGGTCTTGAGCTGCGACAAATAAATTTGCGGATAACAGAACCATTACTGTCAGGAAAAAAGAAATTATTCTTTTCATGGAAATTCCTCCCGTTACAATACAATTTGTTCTACACATGTTTTTGCAGTTTGAATATCGGTTTCTGAAATTTCTTCATCAAAATCAGAAAAGGAATTGGTTAACACAGAATTACCCGTTAATGCTCGATACCACATGAGTCCAATTGCATACCGTCCCAATCCAAAGCTTGCATGGTGACAGTCTCGATGAACGGAAGGGATACCGGACGCCAATAAATCATGAAGTACCTGGCCTGATGGAATGAGAAAATCTGCGTTAATTTTCTTTGCTGCTTTGTCATAAGAGGATTTTACATCATGAAACATATCTTCATGACAACCATAATTAAGAGCAGCCATACGGGGACTGTCAGAGCTATATCCCCAAGTCTGATGGATGACAATTTTTGCCTTTGGTGCAAGAGCTCTTACATATTCTGCCACCTTGCTGAGATAGGGTTCAAAGGTGTCAAAATCGTAGGATTGAGAGCTGACCTGCTGTAAGGTAATCAAATCCCAGTCATGACTTAATACAGCTTCTTTTAAGGAAACGCGAAATCCTGTGCTGTATCCGTTCATTTCCAATATGTAATTTGCTTGTTCGCTGAGCATGTTTCTGAAATGGTAGGAAAGAGGACATCCGCCGATGTACAGATTAAAGCATTGCAGGTCATAGCCGTCTGCTCTTGCAATCTGGTGAAGATATCGCTGGGCATCTTGAGAAAAACTATTTCCGATGGATAAAAGTTTCATGGTTTAAGGACCTCCAAAGTCTTTTTGCTTTAGTTTATCATAAATTCCTTTTACTGTCAAGGGATGAGAAGAGGGGAAAAAAGAGAAATCAACAAAAAATCATCCTGTAATCAAAAAAGAAAAATTAGGATTACAGGATGATTTTTATTAGTTCAGTCGTAAGGACAGAATAAGGTTTGACAGTTTCATTAAAAAATTGCTCTTCCTTCGTTGAAAAAAAGAATTCATTTTACAAAAAGCTTCGGATATCAACGGCAAGCTGTTCTTCCAGATGAATTAACCGTTTTGCAATATCCTTTGACACCTCATCTGCCCCTTCGTATTGATTCAGATATTTATTTAAGGATTTGACCCCCATATTGCATCCGTCTGTCATTAAATCCGCAATGGTTTGGTCGGATTCGTCTACTGCAATTTTCATGGTGGTTTTCATCCAGGACATTCCCTTTGCTATGGCCGCCGGCTCTTTTCCGTCATCCTTATACTTGGCAAGAAGGGTCTGGATTTCGGAATCTAACTTGTCGTGTTCGTTTTTACAGTCTGTAAGCAAGGTTTTTAATTTGTCACTTGTTACATGGTCGAGGACGTCTTCAATGGAGGAAATTCCCATCTTTACTCCTGCGTCGCACTCTCTGAGAAGCTTTATGGTATCTTGTTCAATCATGGTGATACCTCCTTTCTTTTTTGATACAGTTAGTGTGTCCCGAATTTTTTGTATGATACCTCCTTACCTTGACAGAAAGAGGGAAATATGATACAATGTGTAAGAAAATAAATTGGAGCAGAGAAGGAAAAGAGGAATTGTTATGGCAAATGCTTGGGGTCATTTTTCTACCATTACCCGTCATCGGCATAAGGTGATTGCTCATTGTGCAAAAGTCGGGATTTTTTGGCAGGGACTCAGACATGACTTATCAAAATATACCCCCGCTGAATTTTGCTCGGGAGCAAAATATTATACCGATGGAGGCAGAAGTCCCAACGAACGGGAGCGGGAGGAATACGGCTATTCCAAAGCATGGCTTCATCATAAAGGCAGAAACCGTCATCATTTTGAATACTGGACTGATTATGACCCGGTAGAAAAAAAGCTTCGTCCCGTGAAAATGCCATTAAGGTTTGTAGCGGAAATGTTTTGCGACCGTGTGGCGGCAAGTAAGATTTATCAAAAGGGCAATTACCGTTCTTCGCACCCCTTGGAATATTTTGAAAAAGGAAAGAAAAACCGATTCATTCATCCCGAAACCTCGGATTTACTGGAAAGCTGGCTTCGGATGCTGGCAGAAGAAGGGGAAGAAAAGACATTTTTTCATATTCGAACACAATTGAAGGAAGAAAAGAAAAAAAGAAAATAAAGAGAAGAAAAAGGCTGTAGCAAACATAAATTGTTGCAGCCTTTCAAAATGCCTAATTTTGATTAGAAAAAGCAGGTTTTTGACTTGATTTTGATTACTTTATGTCATATAATAGGATTAGAATTGTTCAAAGCTGATGCAAGGGTCGGTATCTTCATGAAGAGGATGGATGTTCCATTCGCTGAAAAGCTGTTCCGAGTGACAATGGTTAGAAAATTCTTTCGGCGTGCATTGCATGATTTTTTTAAACACCCGATTGAAGGTGCAAATGCTTCCAAAACCGGATTGATAGGAAGCAAAGCTTACAGAACATCCTTGTTTAAGTAGAGAACAAGCTTTGCAAATTCTTGCATTCTGAACATATTGCAAAAAGGATAAGTCAGCTTTTTCTGTGAAAATACGGCTTAAGCTGTCGGGTCGAATTCCGACTTGTTTGGAAACCGAATTTAAGGAAAGATCATTTTGTAAATTACGATTGATATATTCCAATACCTGAAAAAAGGTATCATCATATTTTTTTGTGCATTCCGAAAAAACACAATGCTTATGAAACGCGTTGCACAAAGGAGAAATCACTGCCTGCAGAGTAATCAAATCATGGTTTTTGTAAATGGTCACATTTTTTGGTATGAGAGAAAGCAGATACTCATAAAGGGGTTTCTCCAAAGAAATAACGGGTGTTTTCAGTTGATGATTTTTTAAAAAGTCGTAAAATGTGGGATGAATGTCAGCAGAATACTCAATTACAATGCAGTGATTGGGTTGTTCAGAAAGAAAGGAATGGGGAATAAAGGGTTCTATCAACGCAACAGAGCCTGCAGTAATTTTATGAAACGCTTGTTTGATTTGCATGGTAAGAATCCCTTCTGTTACTACGACCATTTCCATATATTGATGAATATGAACCGGACATGAAACATTTTCCAAATGCCTGGTTCTGTGAAATCGTTCGTCTAAAGTAACAATATATTTCATTTCACACCACCCTCTTTCTTTGATGATATTATTATACTGAAAAAGAAAACAAAAGTCAATAAAAAATTAGGAGGTTGAGCAATGAATCCGGAATGGAAACAAACATGCCTGGTCAGAAAAGCTTTCGGCGGTTTGGAAAATTTAATCAGAATTCGAGTCCGTGACATGTCTGACGGGAATGTGGAAGTGTATGTGGATGACGAAGCCCTCAAATGCGTAAAATCAGAAGAGGGATTTCAGTATGAATATTGGATTTCTGAGGACAAAGAGCCTTGTGAAATACAGATTCGATGTGTTTGCGACGGAAAAAGTGTTCAAACAACGGCAACCTTGAAAAAACCAAAGCATTATACCGTTTATTTGAATCATCTTTCCCATCACGATCCGGGATATACCGATTTGATGAGCCATGTATTTTTGCGTCATTACCGATGGATTGATCAGGTGTTGGACGAAATGGACAAGCGGGATCATTATCCCGAAGATGCCAGACTTCGCATCACCATCGAGCAGTTCTGGTCTTTGGATTATTATTTAAAACATGCTCCGGCAGAACGTACAGACAAGCTGATTCGGAGAGTAAAAAGAGGAGACATTGAGCTGACCGCTTTGTTTGGCAACATGATTACCGAGCAGCTGGGGCATGAAGAAAGTTATCAGATTTTATATGACGCGGCAGCCTTTGCAAAAAAATGCGGAGTAACAATCAAAACTGCCATGCATAATGACGTTCCCGGAATTTCCTGGGGAATGTGCCGTTGCCTTTGCGATTGCAAAATCCCGTATCTGAACGCAGCATTTCCTACCTATTATGATTGGGGTTATGAAAACCTGGTTTCCTTTTGGGATTCACAAGCCGCTTACGGATACAAAGGTCCCGGGGCATGCTTTTGGTGTTCGCCCAACGGGGAAAAGGTACTTCTTTGGAATACCAATGCCTATGAACAAACCAAGAGTTCTTCCCATTGGTTGGAGGAACGGCTGGATCAGTTGGAAGAATTTGGGTATCCCTTTGAAACTTATAAGGAAACCGTTAAGGTCAGCAATATTGATAACAGCTGTTATTCGGGTGAATATGCTGATTTTGTTGCCCAATGGAACGAACAATATGAATTTCCCCATCTGATTTCCGGAACCAACACCGCGTTTTTTGATGCTCTTTGTAAGGAAATTGAAGAAAAGAAGATAGAAATTCCCCATATCAGCGGAGAAATGCCCGATCAGGATTATCCTTTAGGGGCAATGAGTATGGCAAGCATCACCTCAACCGCATTGAGAACCCAGCATAAAGCAGTTGTGGCAGAAAAGCTTTTGACAGTAACTGAGGAGTATCATCAAACAAGACCCTACGACCAAGTCCTCAAAGAAGTATGGTATGATTTGCTGATTTCAGATGACCATGCCTATGGCCACCAGTTTCCTGCAGGGCCTTCCATGAGGGCCTCCTATTGGGAAAAGGGAAGCTATGCAATGCGGGCAGAAGCAAATACCCACGATTTGGTTGATAAAGCCATGTCCTCATTGATAGACAGGATTGACAGCGGTTCGGATGATTCCTTAAAGCTTTTGGTTTTTCACCCGGGTCAAACCCGGGAAACCAGGGGCGTTAAAGTTGCCATGCGGGAACTGGATAATTGCGGAACTGAGATTTTTACGGATAATCATGATAAAACTGCTCTGAAAGGGTACCTTTTGGATCATAGAAGACGAGTGAACCCGGAAGAAAAATTCTGGAAAAAGGGTGAATTCGAGTTGATTGACATCGAAACAGGTCGCTCTGTTCCTTATTTTATCCAAGAGCAAAAATGGGACGATGCAGAGTATGATGCACCCGAACGGGCAGGCTTGGGAAGCGGAACCAACCGATACGGATTTTTCGAGCATCCCGGCGGAATGAAGCAGGTATTGCATTTTGTTGCACAAGATTTGCCACCTTTTGGCTACCGTTGTTATTCTCTTGTGAAACGGGAAACCTCCCATGCTCTTTCTTCTCCCGGACCTTGCAAGGAATTGAACAACGGAATTTATCGGATATGCACCGATAAACGCGGGATTTGCTCTGTAAAAGATTTGCGGAGCGGGGATGAATTGCTGGATTTGAACAGCCCCCACCGTCTTGGAGAAGTGTTGGTTCGCAACAAAAGAGAAGAACACGCCCATGTAATGAAGGTGAAAAAAACAGAAACCAGGCAAAACGATGTCTATGGTGAAATAAAGCTGTACGGCGAAATCGACGGTGCTTATGAGGTGTCTGTAACGGTGTCTTTGTGGCAAGGAAATGATCGGATTTTCTTGGATCTTCATTTATTGAAGGGAGCAAAACCTTTGCAGACCATGTTCATCGCCTTTCCTTTTGCAGGAAACGGATTCCGTTATGAAAGTGTTTTGAGCGAGCAAGAACCTGCAAATCATATTGTTCCCGGAGGTCAGTCTGATTTTCTGACGGTAAAGGATTATGTGCATGTAAAAGGAAGTGATATTTTGTGGTCAAGCAGTGATACCGGAGTGGTATCCTTGGGAGGATTGAAGAAAGGATATCTTTCCTCTGCCCACAGCTGCATTATGGAACAGGAAACCCATTTGCCCTTCAAGGAAGATGCCTTTTGCTCCGGTTCTGTTTATGCCATGCTTTCCTGCAATAATTTCGGAACCAATTTCATGTGTTCTCAGGTGTTTCGCGGAGTTTATCATTTTTCCTTCGGTGTAAACAAGGGTGTGACGGACGAAATTGCGGCTTTGTGGGGGGAATGTGAACAAAACCCTGTTGTGACCCAATTTACAGACCGTAACAAAGGAGACCTTCCGCCTGCGGCAAGCCTGATTGATACGGGACTGCTGCATTGCCTGACAGTAAAGAGAAGGGAAGACGGATCAGGATATCTGGTTCGCCTTTGGAATCACGGAAAAACAACCAAGCCCGTACGCCTTTGGTACAAGGGGCAAGAAATCACAGAATTTGTTGTATGCAACGGACTGGAAGAAGAGCTTGGGTTTTCTCAACATGTGGAGATTGCTCCCAATGATGTTTTGACTTTAAAATTTCAAAAACCTGATTACTAAGGAGAAATGGAAATGTTTTTTTATTTGCTTTTACTGGCCGCTATATTGCTGGAGGTAGGGAAAAATGTAGTGTCAGATCGCTTCAGCAAAAAGCTTTTGAACAATGAAACGGATTTATACCAATTTAATTTTTGGCTGTATTTAGGTTCTTTTGTGGTGCTTTTGCTGGTGCCTGATTATCGTTGTTCCGGATTTACTGTGATAACGGGAGCGTTGTTTGCATTGGCGATCTGGGTCAATCAATATTTTTACCTGAAAGCATTGAAAACAGGTGCCTTTTCTTTTGTCACCTTTATTCAGGGAATGGGACTGTTGGTTCCTCTTGTGTATGGTGTGTTTTTCTGGGATGAGACGATTCGTTGGCATCAGGTTTTGTTGTTAGCATTGCTGGTTCTCGGCATGGGACTTTCTCTGGATTTGAAACGGGGAGAAAAAAACGGAAATAAGTGGATTTTATTTTCTTTCGGTGCCATGCTGGGATTGGGAGTCATTGGTGTACTACAGGGAACGCATCAGATGTCTGCCTATAAAGAGGAAGTAGTGTCCTTTGTACGAGTTGCTTTTTTTGTAGCAGCACTGATTCAGTTATCAGGATGGAAGGTGTGTGAAAAAAGGGAGCTTGCTACCTTTAAACCAACCAGGAATTTGTTGATTCTTTCTGTTTTGGCGGGGGCAGCATTGGGTGTGGTACATATGCTTAATTTGTATCTGGCAGGAGTGATCCCGAAAATTATCTTTTTCCCTGTGGCAAATGGCGGATTGATTTTTGTTACGTTGATTGTTTCCCGTGTGTTTTTAAAAGAAATTTGCACCAAAAAACAATGGCTGGGGATTATTTTGGGCACTCTTGCATTAAGCTTAATAGGATTGTAAGACGGAAGTTCAGGCATTTTTGCATTGCAGAAATGCCTTTTTAAAATCTATGAGCGATTATCTTCTCTTTTTTGTAAAAAATGGTATGATTTCTTTGAAAATAGGAAAAATTTTTAACATATTTCCCGAACATTTGTTGACAGGGTAAGAAAATCGTGATATAATGAATGTGTATATCGGTAAAAATATACTGATATACAAACTTAACAAGAGGAAGTGTTAGAGGATGAAGAGAATGTTAGCAACGGTGCTGACGGTTGTAATGCTGGTAGGTTTGTTTGCTGTTCCCGGCTTTGCAGAAGAAAGTGCCATCACCCTGACGGTAGGGGAAGGAAAGCAGTTTGAAACATTGGAAGCCGCTTTTGCTGAAGCGGTGGCAAAGAAGTATACCAATATTACTTATGAAATCTACGGAATGCAAACCTTATCCGCAGAAGATGACGGAGACGGAAAACTGTATTCAGTTTGTGCAAGACCTTTGGATGCTGATGTGGAAGAGGTTCACTTTGTAGGGAAAGATGAACAGGCAGGGATTTTTTTGAACGACCCCACTCCCAAGCCTAAAAATTCATCCGAATCTGCTACTACTTATCTGACCGCTTATGGAACAGAATTGGTTACCTTCAGTAATCTGACCATTGATCATAATAAGGAAAGTGAAGCGGTAAATGGAAAGGGAGATCGTGTTTGCTCTGCTTGGTATCTTTATTCGGGAGATGCGGTAACCTATACTGACTGTGTATTTAAAAATATTGTGTTTAGTACCACAAAAAATGAAACGTATCAAAATTGTGATTTTATCAATGATAACTCCGGTTCCTATGCTCTCTTTTACAGCGGAGTAAATGATGGTCAAGGCGGTTCCTTGGTCATTGACGGTTGTAATTTTACCGGTACTCGTGCAGTAAAAACCTATTCTGATGATACATACAATGGTTCTAAAGCTGTGCTATCTTCCTTTACGGTGAAGAACAGCAATTTTACTGTTTATGAAAAAGCGGCAATTGAAGATACCGGTGCATTTATGGAAGGTGCAAAGGTTACCATTACGGGAAATACCTTTAATTTCTGTAAGGGCGGGAAAGCAGTAAACGATGCAGCAGCCTTGGGTACAACCGATGAAGAAATTGCAAAGAACAATCAGTTTGATGTGATTCGTCCTATTGCAAGCATTGCCTATACTGCTACAGATATTACCTATGAAAACGGCTCATCAGAAGGGGAAATTATTGCAAAAGCAGATGTAACCAACAATCTGACCAAGGCATTTACTGTGGCTATGGTAACAGCAGAATATGCAGTAGGGGAAAAGGGAACCAAAACCTTACTCCAGGCAAAGACTCAGACAAAAGAAATCGCTCCCGGAGTAACAGCTGACTTTGCAAATTCATTGATTCCAGACGGAGAAAACACCTTGATACAGACAACAATTGTATCTGCAGACAATATGGAACCTATCGTTTCTGTTAAAGTATTGAATAAAGAAGATCTTGAGGAGCCGGATGTTCCTGTAACTCCCGATGATCCTGAAGAACCGGAAGAAAGTGTGATTTATATTTCAACAGAAACCGGAGAAGATAACATTCCTGTTTCCATTTACAAAATCAATCGATTTGATGTACAACAAGGCGGGAATCAGCAAAACGAAAGCTTGACTTATATTGATACGGAAATGGGTGAGAACGAAACCCCTATTTCTATCTACAAGGTAAATCGTATTGAATAATAAAATTGTCTTTGATTAAATAACAGAAAACCGCAAGGAAACTCAATGTTCCTTGCGGTTGCTTTTTTTAGTTTGTCAGCATGTCAATAGATAGGGTAACATGCTTTGAATAACATAAGGGCTCCTATATATTCTTTTTTGGAAAAATTTTCCTTTTTATTTTTTACAAAAGCATTTACAAAGATTATAAATTGTGATATAATAATGTTGCGACACAACTTAATATTTAGACAGACTATAGGAGAAGTATTTTTATTTCGGTAAAAATGCATTCTCTATTTTGGCTTTCTCTTATGGTTTGTCAAAGTTGTGTCGCAGCAATCAGAGTGATGCATTTTTCGGTGCATTGCTCCTGCAATGCACTTTTTTATTATATCGGAGGATAAGATGATGCGAAATGAAGTAGACTCTTTGGGAAGATTTGTAATTCCCATCAAATTCAGAAGAATGATGAATATCAATCACGGAGACGAATTACATGTTTCCTACCACAAAGGGG
>JAZQHN010000180.1:0-5041 GCA_045540615.1 Clostridia bacterium | reverse complement strand
TTCTTGATTAAAAAAAGCAATATCAGCATTTTTTATTTTATCAGCCAAATGTTGATACATGGGCAAAAAATCATATTCTCTTTCACCATGGATTGCCGCATTTTTTGCTGCATCGTGATAAACACTGGAATGAATTAAATTATCTCCTACAGCGATCAGAGAAAGGGAAATGGGCTCAACGGTTGGTTGAGGGGAAGGTGTTGTGGCGATGTTTTCCGAACAACCGCATAGTAAAAAACAACCGCATAATAAAATAAGAGATAAATAAAAACCAATTTTTTTCATGAAAACAGTTTCCTTTCTTTTTTTATTTTTATTATAAACAAATTAAAGAAATTTGTCAATTATCTATTGACAAATTTTAAGAAAAATTATATGATATATAAGGATATTTTTGTCCATGGAGGTAATTATGTACTTAAAACGATTGGAAATGCAAGGCTTTAAATCCTTTCCCGATAAGGTTTCTTTGGATTTTAGTCAGGGTTTGACAATGATTGTTGGTCCAAACGGAAGCGGAAAAAGTAATATTTCTGATGCCATTCGTTGGGTATTGGGAGAGCAAAGTGCAAAGCATTTGCGCGGAAGCAAGATGGAGGACGTTATTTTTGCAGGAACTCAGGACAGAAAAGCGCTGGGGTTTGCAGAAGTATCTATTGTAATTGATAACAATGACCGCAGAATGGAAATTGATTTTACAGAAATCACTGTAACCAGACGGGTATTCCGTTCCGGAGAAAGTGAATATTTTATTAACGGTGCTGCATGTCGGTTAAAAGATATTCATGAGGTATTTATGGATACAGGCTTGGGACGTGACGGCTATTCTGTGATCGGTCAGGGTAAAATTGATGAAATTCTGAGTAATAAAGCAGAAGACCGCCGCCAAATTTTTGAAGAAGCAGCGGGAATTTCCAAGTATAAATACCGTAAGTTGGAAGCAGAACGAAAATTAAACGGAACAGAAGAAAATCTGACCCGTCTTTATGATATCTTAACCGAGCTTGAGGATAGGCTCGGTCCTTTGGAGCGTCAATCAGAAACGGCAAAGAAATATTTGCTGTTACGGGAACAGTTAAAACAATTGGAAGTAAGCGTTTCCATAGAAAATATTGCAAAGTTTAAAAAGGTGTTAGCAGAAATTGATCAAAGTATTTCTGATGTAAACGGTCAGATGATTCAGGCTCGTCAGTTGATGGAAACCTTGGAAAAGGAAGTGGATCAGCTTTATAAGGGAAATGCGGAAACGGACGAAAAGATTGCAGGCTATCGTGAAAAAATTTCTGCTGAAGAAGGAAGAATTCAACAGCACTTAAGTGAAATTACCATTTTTCAGGATACCATTAGTCAGAATATGACTTCTATAGAGCGTCTGAGCGAGGAGCAAAAGCAGTTTGAAGCATCGGTAGAAGAAAATCAGCAAAAAAAAGAAAAAAAGGAAGAAGAATTAAACCTGATTGAAGAACAGATGACTCAAACGAAGCATTCCGTGGATGCTCATTTGCTGGAATTCGGAAAAGCAGAACAAAAGGTACGGGAAGCGGAAAGTATATTAAAAGAAAAAAATGAAGATTTGGTAGGGGTAACAGCTGAACTTGGCGAACTAAAAGCTGCTCTTTCTCATGTGGATGCCTTGGAACAAACCTATCAAAGTCGTTTGGAGGAGCTGGCGGCATCCTCAGAACAGAAAAAACGGGAAGTTGAGGAATTAAATCAAAAAGAAAAAGAAACCGAGGCAAATGCCAAAGAGATTCTTGCAAAGAAGGACGAAATTTCCAAAGCCTTATCCAATGCAAAACAGGAACGGGATGAAAAGAATCAGCAGGTTACAGATTTGACCGAAAAACGGCAAAAACAGGAATCTTCCTTGCACTTTAAACGAGACAGAATCAAAATGCTTTCTGATATGGAACGGGAATTTGAAGGTTATCAGAAAGGTGTCAAAAGCATTTTACAGGAGAAAGAAGCTTCATTAAAGAAGTTGAACATTCATGGTTCTCTTTCTCAATTAATTACGGTTGACAGTGCTTATGTAACAGCGGTAGAAACCGCTTTGGGACAAGCATTGCAGAATATTGTAACCGAAACGGAAGAAGATGCTAAAAAAGCAATTGCATACCTGAAAGAAAACAAACTGGGTCGGGTTACTTTCCTCCCTGTTTCCTCTGTTAAAGCAAGAGAGTTTGGCTTTGATCCTTCTAACTCTCCCGGATTTTTGGGAATTGCTTCCGAGCTGGTAAAGGCAGAGAAACAGTATGACGGTATTTTGTCCTCTCTTTTGGGTGCAACTGTTGTTGCAGATACATTAGATCACGCAATTGCTATGGCAAGAGAGTTTAAGCATAAATTCAGAATCGTTACGTTAGAAGGAGATCTGTGTAATGTTGGCGGTTCTATGACGGGTGGATTTATCAATAAGCAGGCAGGAATTTTGTCCCGTGCAAACGATAAACGTCAGTTAACGGAAGAAGCAGAAAAACTGGAGCTTCAGTTGAAGGAATCAGAGCAGGATTTGGAAAAATTACGTCATGAACTGCAAAATTTTGAATTGGAACAGAATCGATTGGTTCATGAAGAACAGGAATTGCAAGGACAATTGATTTCTTATGCGGCAGAACAAAAGCATCTGAAGGATTTGCTGCAATCGGAGCAGCGTGGTATGGATGAACTGGAGGAAAGCCGCAAGCAGGTTCAGACAAGAATCCAAGAAATCAAAGAACAGACAGAGCAAAAACGGAAAAGATTGGAAGAAATTCAGGCAGGCAGTACTGCTTTAGAACAAGATGCCGCACGTGCACAAGCAGTTTTTGAAGAGGCGGTTTCTGCACGGGAAACCCTATCCGGTCAGATTACTCAAAGTCGGATGGATTTATTGGATCAGGAGAAGAATGCAGAGCTTTGCAAGGAGCAAATGAATTCTCTGGATAGTCGGATTCGCTTTGATAAAAATGAATGGGAACATCGTCGTCGGCAGATAGAAAGTGCCAAGGAAAAGAATGAGCAATTGGCATCGGATATTGAGTTTAAACAGCACCAAATTCAGGATTTGACAGAAGAAATTGATGAAAAACGGCAAAAAATCACCCAGCTTGAACAAGGAAAGCAAGGGGATCAGACTGCGATTACCCAAAAACAGGAACAGGCAAGGGAAAGCCGGGAACAAATGCTGTTATTGCAACAGGAATATGGCAGAATTGAAAATAAAAAAGCAAAGGCAGAATTTGAAATTGATGCTATTATCAATCGGTTGTGGGAGGATTATGGTCTGACGCATTCTACTGCAATGGAATATAAGATTGAACTGGAAAGTGTTTCAAAGGCACAAAAAGAAATTAGCAGTCTGAAGAAAGAAATTGCAGGGTTGGGGCATATTAATATTGATGCCATTGAAGAATTCAAGCAGGTAAAAGAACGGTTTACCTTTTTAAGCGGTCAACGGGATGATTTGTTGGAAGCAAAGCAATCACTGGAAAAAATTATCAAGGAAATGCAAGAGCTGATGAAAACCATTTTCTCTCAGCAGTTTACCTTGATTAATGAATATTTTGCTGAAACCTTCCGCGAACTGTTTGGGGGCGGAAATGCAAAACTGTATTTGTCTGACCCTGATAATGTCTTAGACAGCGGAGTTGAAATCGAAGTACAGCCTCCGGGAAAGAAACTGCAGAATATGATGCTGTTATCCGGTGGGGAGAAGGCTATGTGTGCCATTGCTATTTTGTTTGCAATTATCAAGACAAGACCAGCACCTTTCTGTATTTTTGATGAAATTGAAGCAGCACTGGATGATGTAAATGTGTATCGTTTTGCAAACTATTTGCGTGCCTTTAACGACAGAACTCAGTTTATTGTTGTTACTCACCGTCGTGGTACCATGGAAGCAGCAGACAGATTGTACGGGATTACCATGGAAAAGAAGGGGATTTCCCGTATGATTATGCTTGATATGGATGAGCTTGACAGCTTTAACAATAAAAAATAAGAAAGGGGAAATAAAAATGCTTCGTTTATATCCTTTTCCGACAAGTGTTACAGAACATGAGGGAACTTTTGAATTTTCATCTGTACATACGGCAGGCATTCCAAATCAAATCATATCAGAGGTTTATTCTGAATTTGGAATTACTCTTTCAAATGAGTGTTCCGTCAATGTGTGTTACGAGAAGATGGAAGGATTGTCTTTGGAGGAATATCAGCTTGTGATTGACGAAAATGGTGCAAGACTTTCTTACACTTTTGAAAATGGTGCATTTTACGGAACACAAACATTGTGTCAATTGCTCCGAATGAAACAGGTACCTTATCTGACAATGAAAGACAAGCCTTTGCAGGAGAACAGATTATTAAGTCTTGATATCAGCCGGGGCAAAATTCCAACGATGAATCATTTTAAGGAAATCATTGATTATATTGCCTTATCAAGATATAATATTTTGTGTTTGTATTATGACAGAATTATATTCCAATTTCCAAGTTTGGAAGGGCTATGGGAAAAAGATGCTTACACCATGGATGAATTAAGACAAATTAAACAATGGTGTAATGAAAAGTTTATCCGTCTGATGATCAACATAGAAGGATTCGGCCACCTGGAAAACTTTTTAAAGCATGATCGTTTTAAGCATCTATCCAATTCATTGGACGAAAATAACCCAGGAAGTGATTTGAACCCCTTGGATCCTCGCTCTTTGGAATTTGTAGATATGTTACTGGAAGATGCCATGCCCTTTGTGGATACCGACTTTATTCCTGTAAGTGTGGATGAAGTGACAAGTCTTGAAACAGGAAAATCGGCAGAAGAAGTGAAAAGACGGGGTAAGATGGTTGTCTTTATGGAGTATGCCAATAAGCTGCATCGCCTTGTAACGGAAAAATATCACAAAATTCCCAGATTTTCAGGAGATATGTATATCAAAAGATCTTCAACCGATGAGGAAATCAGAGAAGCATTGAAACTGTTTCCCAAAGATGCAATTGTAGGAGATTGGGGTTATGAACAGGAATATGAATTTCATCCTTTTGAGCGAAATAACCGTCTTTT
>JAZQHN010000179.1:0-2511 GCA_045540615.1 Clostridia bacterium | reverse complement strand
GCTTGGCCTCCGACTTGGCAACTTCCTTTGTTAGAAAACTGCCGTCCATCATCGTGGTAATCTTTTAATTTGCTTCTGCAGCGAACATTGCAACGCCAAACGCCGCTTCCTCAGTATGGTCAGGAATGGTTAATTTCATTTGGAACACTTCTTCTATGACTTGTCTTAAAACAGGGTTTTTCCGCACACCGTTTCCCGATGCAACCAGTTTTGTTATCCCATCATGAGGCATCTTTTGATACAATTGATACAGTTCTTCTGCCATACCTACTAAAAGACCTGCCGCAAAGGATTCGGGCGTAAAATTGTCTTCTCCGATTTTTGTAATTGCACCACGAAGGTTGGGATTTTCACGGGTTCCCGCAAAGGTGGTGGAAATATTCACAATATTTCCCGATGCGAGACCTTCCTTTGCCAAGGAATTGATCACATCAAAATACGGCTTGTTCTCCAATCCGCATTTTGTGGCAAACTGACGGAAAAATTTTTCCAGCAAAGCATAAGAACGGCCACCGCACAAACAAGAACCGCTATAAAGCAATCTTTCCCCATCAAAGGGACGAGCTTCCACCAATAAGCTTTCTTCTTCGGGAAGTTTATCCGATAACAAAGATACCTGGCTCCCTGTTCCAATGTTCACCAAAAGGGTTTTGTTCGGGTCACTGACGGAGCCCATAAATGCCGCCTGATTATCTCCGATTGCCACCGCAACGGGAATATTTTGGTAGTCGCCAATCACCTTTTTTTGAGCTGTTACCATCGGCAAAACCGCTTTGGGAATCTCTGCTTCCTCTAATAAATCTGCATCAAAGTCGTTTAGAGAAGCACTGAAAAATCCCCAGGATGCAGCATTGGTAATATGCATCACAGGGCGGGATAATCCGCACAGCTTCATGGTGATAAAATCCATAATGGTGCCGGTTACATAGGGGGTTTTTGGCACCTTATTTGTTTGAATCAAATGATATAATGTAGCAAGTCCGTATCCTGCAGGCACACGGGTTTTCGTCAGTTTTTTCAGTTGTTCGCAGGAAGAATTGGCTCCCAAACTTGCCTGCATATCCTGCCAGGTATATAAGGGGGATAATGCTTCTCCATCAGGGGAAATCAAAAGAATTCCGTGCATTTGTCCGGTCACGCCGATAGAGGTAACAGAATAGTTTAATAAAATATCGTCTAAAAGTTCTTTTACAATCTCCCAGATGCGATTGGGTGACTGAATAAACTCGCCGGGGTGATCCGAAAGGATTTTAGAATCATTTTCCACGTTATAAATCTGCTGTACTGTTCGCTCTTTAGCATCCAGCACAATTGCACTGACGGTGGTGGTTCCGATATCAAGCCCCACCGCAATTTTTTGATTATTCATTTCTAAAAACTCCCGCTTATCTCATAAATAATTCCAAATGAGATGGCAATTCAAAAGGCAAGGATTTCGGCTCGGTGAGATAATAAAACGCCACCGAGGTAAAATCGTCGTATCTGGGGGAATGAACCGGCGGTGCATAAATGCCGTCATCAATGGTCATACGGAAGGATTTGTCAAAATATACAGGGTCCTTATCATGCCAACGATACAACAGGAATCGCTGCTGCACGTTGTATTTTTCACGGTTATCTCCCAAAATGGCGTACAATCCTGCATATAAACCGCTATAGGTCTGATACCACTCGGGAACGGTGTCATTACCAAATGCGTAGGAACCGCAAAAATAGTCCTCGGTGCCTGTATAGTTGATGGAAGGATAGGTTTCTCCGTCAATATACATCTTCGGTTCCCCTTCACACCAACACCAGCTGGTGCCGTTCACACCAACTGCAAAAAACATACCCGCAAAGTAACCCTTGCCCTCCACGTTGTCCAAAACGGTGTAAGCACGGCCTTTCTGCACGGGATGTTCATGACGGTACACAGCGTGAAAATATCCGGAGTCCTCCGGGATTTCGCCGTAATAACCGGACACTTCGTAGAATAAATTAACATCCTTGGTACCACGGTTTTCGATGGTGATTTTGCAATGTTTGCGGAAAGGCATTTCCCAATAACAGTTGTAACCGCGAGTGGGTGCCAGAAGCACCTTGGAAGAATTCAACGTAATAATTTTATGATCTCTGTCCACTCTCACATAAGCCTCGTCATAGGGATATCCGAAGAAGGCAGAAGCAGGCACTTCCACCGAAGGAAACTCGGCATCATCCCAATACATACGGATAACGGACTCGTGACCCAGCAGTCCGCCTAACCAGATATGAGTAATCATACCGGGACCGTCGGCATCTACAATTGTCATGGTTTCCCCGGGTTGCAGTTGAAAACAGGGATTTAATTTTTCGCAGTCACCACCGCGTGTACCGCCGTTACGGGTACCGGTTGGGTTTTCCGCAGTAAATGTAAAACTAACACGATTTGCAGGAATGCTGGACATTTTTTTCATCTCCTAATATCAAAATTTTATCAGAAAAACATTGCTGTCAAAACTCTGGTTACAGTGTAGCATAAATTCCAATAAT
>JAZQHN010000178.1:0-1750 GCA_045540615.1 Clostridia bacterium | reverse complement strand
ATATGCTTTAAAAGATGCTTTGTTCAATTGATACTCATCAAAAATATCCCAGATTTTCGCTATATAAGGCAAATCCCAAGGCTGAGAAGGTCTGGGGAACACATCGTGAATCAGCGAAAATCCTGCAGGGAAGCTCATGGGATAGCCGTCAGAAGAATAGGCGATCATATTACATGGAATCCCTAAATTTTTACCATAAAATTCTGCACGGAAGGAATCGGTAGTCATTGCCTCAGGCTTACTCTTCAACAAGCCTTGAATATTTTCTCCGTCATAATAAGAATCGCAAAACGCAAGGGTAGGCATAATACAGCAAGAGCTTTGATGGGTATCTAAGATACCGCCCCGTTTTTTGATTGTCGCATATAGCTTTTTCACATGTTCTCTTACTGCTAAAACAGGATAACCAATGTGCAATTCACCATTTTTATCCCTCCAACCGCAGCCGTGGTTTTCGTTCGCACATTCCCAGGGAACGAAGGTTCCGTCGGTATAAATACCGTCCACTCCGTAATCATCCATAACATGTTCTACCCGTTTAATCATTTCATCCGAGTAACCGCCCTGATAGCAAACCATAAAATCGCGCTGGTATGGAGTTCTCTGCCAACCTCCGGCAAAGGAACCTTTTACTGTCTTAATCAAATAATCATCAGCATTTCGGCTGAATTCAGGTACAAGAGAGGCATACTCATATCCGAAATAAACCATTACCTTCATTCCTAAGTTGTGACATTTTTCCACAAACTTTTTAAACTTTTCTTCATCCTGAGGTCTGCCGTAATTCTGAATGACTGTCCATTCTTCGTGGAGAATCAGCCATTTTGCCCCTGCTGCTGCACATTGTTCTGCATAATCAATTTCGTAAAGCTCGCCATGACGGGGATGACGGCCTTTTCCCGGTTCTCCAACCCAAATAGCATGCATTCTTTTATAATACTCTTCCCGTTCTTCCGGCATGGGTTTGACAGGTGTTGCCTGGAATCCAAACGTAAAGAATAAAGGATTTAGAGTTTCATACCAACGATCCTCACCCTTTTCCTGCCAATCAGAAGGCATATGGTCTATAAAATGTAATGTAATATCGGTATAATCAGCACATTTTTCCACTACAATACAACGGTCAGGGTCGTCCAACTCAAATCCTTTTTCAGATTCTCCTAAGAAAAGGCCCAACCCACCATCTTCCCAGCCTGTCCAAATATAAGGCTTAAAGGGAAATGCAACTGTTTCTGTTGCTCCGGCATTAATTACGGTAGTTCCTACGGCAATACTGTTTTTCGCATTGGGCCAATAATGGAACAGAGAAGATGCATCAGATGTTACCTTTACATTCATGGAAAGCCCGGTCAAACGTGCCTTTGTACCGATGGCACCATATCCAAAGGTTCCGTGTGACATCAGACGAAGCTCTGTTTTTACAAAGCCATCAAATTCAATGGTAACCGTTGCATTGGCAACCAAGTTTTCGCAGTTAGCAGAAACTAAAATTGTAACCCGTTCTTCCGTTTCTTCTGTTACAAGATACCAAAAATCATGCCACTCGCCTGTAATTTCTCCAAATTCTGCATTGAGTGTTACAGGAGCATACAATATCGAACGGTCAACTGTTTTGATTTCAGTAGGCATAAAGGAATTTTCAAACTTATAACTTCTTCCCCACACCGAAACAGTAAATCCACCTTCCTGTTGTTCTGTTTTCACCGGTGTCCATACGGAAAATTCATTTATCATAAATAATCATCCTTTC
>JAZQHN010000177.1:0-4741 GCA_045540615.1 Clostridia bacterium | reverse complement strand
AACGGTTGGGAAAAGCCAGAAGGAATGTGCGACAGTGCTTGGGAAAGCATGTCTCCCTTTGTGATGGCTTTGGCTCATGGCGGAGAAAATTTATATGATGGCTGGATGAAAAACAAAAGATCTGCTATGATTTCCTGTAATGACGGATTCCGTCCTGTCAGCTTTTATATTGAAGCATTGGATGAGGAGGCAGAATGAGAATGGATGATATCAAAGCACTTGCGAAGCTGATAAAACAAAGTGAATCTATTGTTTTCTTTGGCGGTGCCGGTGTTTCGACGGAAAGCGGCGTAAAAGACTATCGTAGCGAAAACGGTCTTTACCAAACGGTTTCTGAATATGGTATTCCTCCTGAACGGATTCTTTCAAGAAGCTTTTTTTATGAATCTCCGGAGGTTTTTTATGACTTTTACAGAAAGTATTTTTTAGAAGAAGTATTCCCGAATGATGCTCATAAGGCTTTGGCGGAGTTGGAGCAATCAGGAAAATTGAAGGCTGTGATTACTCAAAATATTGATGGGCTTCATCAAAAAGCGGGCAGTCAAAAGGTGATTGAGCTTCATGGAACATCCTCTCGTTTTTCTTGTGTGAAATGTCATAAAGAAGGAGAAGCAATAGAGCAAATAAAAGCAGGAAAAGTCCCGAAATGTTCTTTTTGCGGTTCTATACTGAAACCCCATGTTGTATTGTACGAAGAACCCCTATATGACGGTGTTGCGGAGGAAGCGGTTTCTTATTTATCAAATAGTGATTTGTTGATTGTGGGAGGTACATCTTTGGCGGTTTATCCTGCCGCATCCTTTTTAAATTATTTTAGAGGAAACCATATTGTAATGATTAATCAGACGGAAACCCATTTTGACAGCTCGGCAAATTTGATGATCAAAGAAAAAATCGGAACAGTATTCAAAACGGTAATGGAATTGCTGTGAAAAATACAATTTATTCTACAAAATATGATGAAAAGAGGACTATCAATGAAATGGATATTTGAAAAAAACAGTAAACAATATGAATGGTTTGCATTTCGAAAACAGTTTAATCTGAAAGAAACAACAGGGGAAGCTATGCTGGAGATTTCTGCGTTGGGTCGTTATGTATTATACTTGAATGGTCAGTATGTTTGCAGGGGGCCTGTTAGGTCCTATGAATTTGAAAAGTGCTGTGATATGGTTGATGTAGGTGCTTTTTTGAACAAAGGAGAAAATACAGTTTTGATTTTGTCCCAGCATCTGTCATTCGGCGGAATATATGCTCGATTGACAATAGAACAAAGGGTATTGTTTGAAACAGATCAAACGTTTTGTTGTAAACGGTATGATGCATTGCGAGCAGATACTGCAGTCGGTTGTCCTCCTTTGGAACCTATTGCCATGAACGAAGAGTGGTATGATGCCAAGCTTGCACAGCAATTCGAAGAGGAAAATGAGCTTGGATGGACAAAAGCCTCTTTTGTGCACGAAGAATTTTCTCGCCTGATGCCAAATAAAGGAGGATTGCTGGGCGAAATGACTGTTTATCCCGAAAAGTATATGGGCGGGGCAGCTGTTTTACAACCCTCTTATTTGGGTGTGCGGATTAAAAATCCGAATCGTATTTTTCATAAAGTCAGAAAATATGCATCAGAAATTTATTTTATGGTCATTCAATCTTCTAAAGAACAAGAAGTTCACATGAAAAAAAATCATACTGCACGTTGTACCCTTAATGGGGTTCTTGTAGAGGATGTTCTTCCTTTGAAACAAGGTGACAATTTGTTTGTCTTTCAATATTTTGACAGCTTGGGAGATTGCGAATTTATTTTTGAAAAAGGAGAAAATATTTCTTTTGCTCAATTGGAATTAAATGGAGTAACATCTATTGCCTGGCTTCAAAACCTGGAAATGAATGATTTGTGTTTTGCGTGGGCATATCCTGATATCGATCCTTATCAGGGCACAAAAAGCAGAGCGTTAATTGATAGGGTGGTGAAGGTTGCCTCCTTCGAGGAAATGAAGGAAATTGCAGAGGGGTTTGTTCCTGCAACAATTCATCCCATCAGTACGGGATTTTCTATTTCACAGTATCAGTATGGTACAATAAATGGAATTCAAGCAGATCCTGCTTTGCAGTTGAATCCTTCCTTTGATGCTAGCACACAGTTTGTTAAGGATGAACGCTTTATGTTGAATCAAAATGCAGGGTATACAACTGTTTCTCCTGAAACAGCGCTGTTCTATGATTTTGGAGAAGAACGACTTGGGTATCTTGAGTTTGAAATTTGTGCCGAAGAGGGAACTGTTTTAGAAATGGATACCTTTGAAGTGGTAGATTTCAACGGAATCAGACATCACTATAAAGGCTGTATGCGATATGAATGTCGGGAAGGATGGCAACGCTACACCTCTTTTTCACCGAAGGGATTCCGGTATTTATGCTTGATTGTACGAAACAGCAGTAAACCAGTGAAAATTCGTTATATATCTTTGCATCAGACCTTGGCTGCAATTAAATCAAAAGGTAAGTTTGAGTGTAACAATCACTTGATTAATGAGATTTATCAAATGAGTGTTCGTTCTGCTCATGCTTGTATGTCTGATACTTATGTGGATTGTCCCGGTTATGAGCAAGTATATTGGGTGGGAGATGCGAAGGTAACAGCCCATGTGAATTTGCTGAATTTTGGTTCTTATGGATATGATTTGAATTGCCTGAACATGGCAGCGCGAAACCTGGATGATGACTATAAACGCTTTTTTAGAAATGACAATGATGTGATTTATGAGGAGGATAAATATTTGGTAACACCGGCATACGGAAGCTATGCTTATGGCGGTTTGCCGTTGTGGTCATTTTCGTGGATTCTGCAATGTCATGATTATTATCTGCATAGCGGAGATTTGGACGGAATCAGAGAACTGTATCCTTATATCCGAAAAATGCTGTCTAACTGTGAAAAAATGATGAGCTCTCGTGGATTGTTTGCTATGGAAGGGGCTTGGAATCTTTTAGAATGGTCAGAAAATGATCTGTTGCCTTGTGGTGAGGTAACGGGTAATTCTGCATTGCTGTCTCTTTGTTATCAATATACAGAACGGTTTGCTGATGCATTGGGTGACAAGGAATATGCAAATCATTGCCGTCGTTGCGCAGATTCTATCAAAGAAGCAATTAATTTATATTGTTGGAATGAACAGTATGGTGGATATGTAGATAGCGTTCGCGATGAATACGGATATAAGCTTTATCTGGATTATTTCAAAAAAAGAGGCATGGAACCTGTTTCTTACCAAGAATTTTTACGATATAATCGCATTAGTGAACAGACTAACACCTTGGTTCATTTTTGTAATTGTACATGGAGAGAACGGGAAGAAGCGGTGAAAAAAATTGTAACTCGTGTTACGAAGAAAGATTATCAACGATACAAATCTTCTCCTGCGAATAATACGAAAAATAAGGACAGGGACGAAAGTAAAATTGTTGCTCTTGGTTCTCCTTTCTTTTTCTACTATGTTTTTCAATCTCTTGGGCATTACGGTTATCAGAAGGAGATGCTTGAGGTTATGGAACGGGAATATAGCTTTATGATGTCGTGCGGTACCAAAAACACTTGGGAAACCTTTTATAATCCTGGTGCTCATGAATGGACGAGAAGTATTTGCCATGGTTGGGGGTCTTCACCTGCCGTATGTCTGCAAACGGAAATTTGTGGGGTCAAGCCTCTCACACCCGGTTTTAAAACCTTTACCTTCCGACCAAATTTAGGCGGATTAAAGCGAGTGAAGTCAGAGATTATGACTCCCTATGGTGCTATTTATGTAGAAATTGATGAAGAAAAAGGCATCAGAAAAATTGATTATCCCAAAGAATGTAAATTAGTAGAATAAAAAGAGGCGTTGTCCCATTCGGTAGTTTTATTCCGATCAGGACAATGCTTTGATTTTGATTCATAGAAAAGCAACTTCTGTATTGTTTTTACAAAATACTCTTTTTATATTCAGTAGGGGAAAACCCTGTGATTTTTTTAAATGCACGGGAAAAATTATGAATCCCTGAATAACAAAGCAAATCGGTAATCTCGCTGACGGACAAGTTATCTTCCCGCAACAATTTTTTGGCTTCCTGAATTTTTAATTCTGCATAATATTGCATAGGACTTTTTTGAGTAAATTCTTTAAATATCATTGTCAATTGAGATTTCCCGATCATAAAGTGACGGCAAAGGTCCGGGAGAGTGACCGTGTCGTACAAATGTTCCTGCAAATATGCAATCATTAATTCTACCGTGGAATTTTTGCCAATAAAACGGGATTCAGAGGTTTGGGAAAATCGTTCACTCAGTTCCGTTCCGCTACGAAACAATTTAATTAAAAATTCGGTAAAATGAAAACCCATTAATTGTGTAGAACCAAATTTTTCTTCGGAAAAATTTAAATCAGTTTTATTGTTATAGTCATTTGGGATGATGCCTAAGGCATTCTTTGCTTCCTGTAAAAACAAAGACAGGAGAGTGCAGGCAGTTTTATCAAGAGTAAAGGTTTTTTTGCGAAAAAAATCCATCACGGGGCTTTGGCAGGAAAAGGAAACCACCAGCATGTTATTGGAGACTTCTTTGTTGGAAATGTGAGCATGGACTTCACCTGGTTCGTGAAAAATGACCTGGCCTTGTTCTAAACTGCATCCTATACCGTCAGTCACTGCAATGATTTTTCCTTTGTCTACATAGACCATTTCCCAAAAATCGTGCTTTTCGGGTGTG
>JAZQHN010000176.1:0-2872 GCA_045540615.1 Clostridia bacterium | reverse complement strand
GGATAGTTTTTATAATCGTTTATTGTCTGCAATAGTAAAATAGTATCAAATTAGTATCATTGCAGATTTCAAAGTCCCGAAAAGCCTTATTTCAAGCCACTTTCGAGGGTTTGATTACTTACTCCCACTCGATGGTTCCGATGGGTTTTGGTGTTAAGTCGTAAAGTACGCGGTTGATACCGGGTACTTCATGAGTGATACGATCTGTAATCCGATGTAGCAGGGGATAGGGGATTTCTTCGATGGTGGCACTCATGGCGTCGGTTGTATTGACGGCACGGATGATGGCAGGCCAGCCTTCGTAACGTTTGTCATCCTTAACACCCACGCTCTTCACATCCGGCACAGCAATGAAATACTGCCATACAGTTGCACCCAAACCGTTGTTGTCAAATTCTTCTCTTAAAATTGCATCTGCTTCTCTCAAAGCTTCCAAACGATCGCGTGTGATAGCACCTAAGCAACGGACACCAAGACCAGGTCCGGGGAAGGGCTGACGGTCAACCATAGAAGCAGGCAAGCCCAATGCTTTTCCTACCACTCTTACTTCGTCTTTATACAAAAGCTTAATGGGTTCTACCAGTTCAAATTTCATATCTTCGGGAAGTCCGCCTACGTTATGATGGGCTTTGACTCCGTCACTTTCCAGTATATCGGGATATATGGTACCTTGAGCCAAGAAATCAATATCAGTCAATTTGCGGGCTTCTTCATCAAATACAACAATGAATTCTCCGCCGATGATTTTGCGTTTTTGTTCGGGATCATTAATTCCTTCCAGTTTGGAAAGGAATCTGTCGGTTGCATCAACATAAATGAGGTTTGCATCCATTTGATTTTGGAATACTTCAATTACGGCTTCGCTTTCGCCTTTACGCATGAGACCGTGGTTCACGTGAACACATATCAACTGCTTACCGATTGCTTTGATCAGCAGTGCTGCAACAACAGAGGAATCCACACCACCGGACAGGGCGAGGAGAACCTTTTTGCTACCAACTTGCTGACGAACCAATGCAACCTGTTCTTCAATAAAGGCATCAGCAAGAGCTTTGGTGGTAATTCGTTCCATTGTTTCGGGTCGTTTGTTACTTTGCATACTTAATCATAACCTTTCTGCCCAAAAAATAGTAAAGGAAGCATCCTTATCATGGGCGAATAAGGAGCTAAATAAACTAATCAAACAGAGGAGTGGAAAAATATCGTTCTGCCGTATCGGGTAAAATTGTTACTACAGTTTTTCCTTTTCCCAGTTTTTTTGCAAGCTTTAATGCAGCGGCAACGTTAGTTCCGCTGCTGATTCCACACATGATGCCTTCTTTGGAGGCAAGTTCCTTGGAGCATTGAATGGCTTCTTCGTCTTTTATAATACAAATTTCATTATAAATATCGCAGTTTAAAATAGGAGGGATCAGCCCATCACCGATTCCCATTTGAAGATGAGTGCCGATGGAACCACCAGACAAAATTGCCGCATTTTCAGGTTCCACCGCCCAAATGGTGATATCAGGATTTTTTTCTTTTAATGCTTCTCCGATTCCCGTAATGGTACCGCCAGTACCGATTCCAGAACAAAAACCATGAATGGCTTTTCCTGCCTGTTCTAAAATTTCCACTCCCGTACGGGAACGCTGAATGGCAGTGTTTGCAGGATTTTCAAATTGCTGAGGAACAAAAACATTGGGATCGGAATCTCTCATTTCTAATGCAATCCGCAAGCATTCTTCAATACATTCGCCGATATTTCCTTCGTCATGAACCAAAATTACTTCAGCACCGTAATGCTCTACTAGTTTTCTGCGTTCTTCGCTGACAGAGTCGGGCATAATAATTTTGGTTTGATATCCGCGGACAGCACCCACAAGAGCAAGCCCGATACCCTGATTTCCGCTGGTGGGCTCTACAATCAAGGTGTTTTGGTGAAGAAACCCCTTTTCCTCTGCATCTCGAATCATGTTAAAAGCAGTTCTTGTCTTAATAGAACCACCTACATTTAAGCCTTCAAATTTGACGAGAATTTCCGCACTGTCTGAATCAACCATGTGCTGTAAACGAATGAGCGGAGTGTTTCCCATTGCTTCAAGGATGTTGTTACAAATCATAAGAAAGTTTCCTTTTATTATTAGTTTAATATATCTATTATACAACAATTTCGGCAGAAAATCAAGGTTTTGAGGAAAAGTTTAGAAAGAAAATTTTCTTGCAGAAAAAATTCTTTTTAGATTTATGGGATTTTTTTGCGAAAAAGATTGTAATAAGAGGAAAAATATGATATACTAATTGATTAGTGAAGGGAGTTTTGATATGATGGTATCACAGGAAAAAATCAGAAATATAGCGATTATTGCGCATGTTGACCATGGAAAGACCACCTTGGTGGATGCAATGCTCAAGCAAAGCGGTACCTTCCGTGAAAATGAGCAGGTGGCGGAGCGTGTAATGGATTCCAACGATCTGGAACGGGAACGGGGAATTACCATTCTTGCCAAAAACACCTCTTTCTTTTATAAGGATATTAAAATTAATGTGGTTGACACACCGGGACATGCTGATTTCGGCGGTGAGGTGGAACGGAGTCTGGAATTGGTTGACGGCGTTCTTTTGGTGGTGGATGCCTTTGAAGGCTGTATGCCCCAGACCAGGTTTGTGCTGAAAAAAGCGTTGGCGCTCAATTTGCGCCCCATTATTGTTGTGAATAAGGTAGACCGACCCAATGCCCGCCCATATGAGGTGGTAGATGAGGTGTTGGAGCTGTTTTTGGATTTGGATGCAACAGACGAGCAGATTGACTCTCCCG
This sequence comes from Clostridia bacterium, assembly GCA_045540615.1. Lineage (GTDB taxonomy): Bacteria > Bacillota > Clostridia > HGM11514 > HGM11514 > SIG438. Next base: position 75 of record JAZQHN010000176.1, on the reverse strand, counting down.
TTATTTTCACTTCCGCAAGGGATGGCTGGGCGAGTGAGGCTCCTGAAAATCCCAAAGCATCCGATTTGCAGCCCC
>JAZQHN010000175.1:0-3711 GCA_045540615.1 Clostridia bacterium | reverse complement strand
CCTACACCTGCTTTGGAAGCACAAAAGGCACCTGAGCAATTTGTTTTGAAATTTTCTTTGAATGCTGACGGAGAAACCTTTACCGCAACTATTCCCACTGTGGAAAACGGATTGTACAGCTTTGACGGTGTAACATTTTCTGAAAATAATCAGAAGACGGATTGTCTGCCCGATACATCTTATACCGGGTATGTGAAATACGCCGCAACTCAAACTGCTTTGGAAAGTCCTGTTACATGGAACAGTAAAAAAACAGAAAAGCTGAAGGTGAAAAATCCGTCAATTTCTCCTGAATCGGGAGAATTTAAAAACAGTATCGTGATAACGATCACCTGTGATACCAAGGATGCTGTGATTTATTATACCACCAATGGGCAGCAACCCTCCGTTGCTTCTCAGCGGTATACCGGTTCTTTTGATTTAACGACGACGGCAACAGTCAGAGCCATTGCTGTGAAGGACGGATATGATCAGAGCGATGTGGTAACTGCAAGATATACCAAAGAAAAAATTATCAAACGTCCTGCACGTTGCAATGTTTATTTTGAAACAGACGGCGGAACGAAAATTGAAGAACGGAAAATTCAGAGAAATACTGCTGTTGTCCGCCCTGCAGACCCGAAAAAAGAAGGATATGATTTTGCAGGATGGTATGCAGATGCTTCTTTCACAACAGAATATGATTTTGAAGAAAAGATTCTTAAAAGTGTGGTCATTTATGCTAAATGGGTTCCTGCGAAAAATCAAGGAACCACAGAGCAGGCAGATGCTTCAAAACAGATTATTATGTATATTGATCAAAAAGAAGCCATTGTATTCGGTAAAAAAGTGGTGAATGATGTTGCACCCTTGAAAGTCAAGGATTGTGTTACCATGCTTCCAGCCCGTTTTGTGGCAGAGCACTTGGGAGCTGATGTGGATTGGGATGAAGATGCACAGACTGTAACCGTCACAAAGGGAGAGATTCTTATTGTAATCCGTATTGGCGAGCATTATGCAGAAGTGAATGATCAACCTGTAAAGCTTCAATATTCTACCGCATTTACCCAAAATAACAGAGCTTATGTTCCATTGAGATTCCTTTGTGAATCCTTGGGAGCAGATGTGGATTGGGAAGAAGAAACCCAAAAGATTATTATAACAAAATAAAATTTTCCTCGGAATTATATTTGATTCCGAGGATTTTTTTGCCTGAATTTATTGCAATAAAAGAGAGTTTATGGTATAATGATTTCAAGCAAGGCTTGAAATCAATGAATTGCCTTCGGCATGAATTGAAACTAAAAAAAATTTATTGAAGGTGATGGAATGATAATAAATGAGCAGATAAAGACAGAGGTGAAAGAAGAATACGATGTTGCGGTATGTGGCGGAGGTTTTGCCGGTATCTCTGCGGCGTTGGCGGCAGCAAGACAGGGGAGTAAAGTTGTTCTTTTTGAAAGACAATATATGCTTGGTGGGCTTGGTACTGCGGGAATTGTAACAATCTATCTTCCACTTTGTGATGGCCTTGGCAGACAAGTATCGTTTGGTATTGCAGAGGAGCTTCTTCGTTTGTCGATATTACATGGTGCAGAGGATCGGTATCCTGAAAATTGGCTTGAAAATAAAGGAACGCGCGGAGAAACAGATAAAAGGTTTGAGGTTCAGTATAATCCGCAGCTTTTTGCTATTCTGGCAGAAAAACTTCTTTTGGAGGAAGGCGTTGATATACTGTATGGGACATATGCTGTTGGAGTAACTGTAAATGAAAATAAAATTAAGCATATCATTACAGAAAATAAATCAGGAAGATTTGCATATCAGGTTAAATCTGTAGTTGATGCAACCGGTGATTGTGATGTCGCACATTTTGCAGGTGCCCCAACTGTGAAATTTAATCAGGGAAATGTGCTTGCGGCATGGTATTATTCAGTAGGGAATAACGGGTATCGGCTTAATATGGTAGGCTTTGCAGATATTCCTGATGAAGAAAAAAAGACCGGAAACGCGGTTCAACCGCTTACCAACAAAAGATTTAAAGGGCTTGACGGAAAGGAATTGTCAGAACAAATGTGTATGTCGCATCAATCTACCTATGCAGATTTGCTGAAAAAACGGGAACAGGATAACACCCTATTACCGGTTACCATTGCAACGACTCCGCAGATAAGAATGACAAGACGAATTGTCGGGGAGTATGAATTATCCCATACAGAGTCGCATCAATATTTTGAAGATTCTATCGGCATGGTTTCTAACTGGAAGAAAAGGGGACCGGTATACGAGGTGCCATTCAGAAGCTTGTATCATTCTAAAGTGAAAAATCTTATATGTGCAGGTCGGTGCACCTCTGTGAATGAAACCATGTGGGATATTATGCGTGTGATTCCTTGCTGTGCTGTAACGGGACAGGCTGCAGGAACTGCAGCGGCTATGACTGATGATTTTTCTGCTCTTAATGTAAAAGCGCTTCAAGAAGCATTAAAAAGTAATGGAGTCGTTCTTCATGAAAATGAATTAACAAATTAAGAAACGGTATAAGGAGTATGATACAAATGAGTAAAAGTAAATGGAGTATGAAATTTCTTGCGTTGGTGCTTGCACTATCAATGATTGCTTGTTCCGGTTGTGCCGGTGAAGTGAAAAAAACAGCCTCCGAAACCAAAGGAGTGGAAAAAGAATTTGTTTTCACAGTAGTTGATGCGGAGGGAAAGGAAACAATTCATGAAATTGTTACCACGAAGGATACAGTCGGAGAAGCATTGCTTGAAGAAGGGTTAATTGAAGGCGATGAAGGTCCGTATGGCATCTATGTAAAGACGGTAGATGGGAAAACCCTGGATTATGACAAAGACGGAAAATACTGGGCATTTTATGTGAATGATGAATATGCTGTTTCCGGTGTGGATAAAACTGAGATTATTGAAGGTGCAACATATGCTTTTAAGGCGGAAAAATAAACAATTAAAGACAAGTGAAATTGCTGTTTTTGGTATATTAGGAGCATTAATGTACGCATCAAAAATGTTGATGGAGCTGTTTCCGAATGTTCATTTGATTGGTGTTTTTGTGATTGCGATTACGGTGGTGTATAGGGAAAAAGCACTATATCCTATTTACCTTTACGTCATATTGTGCGGATTATTTATAGGCTTTGGTACATGGTGGATTCCTCAATTATATGTATGGACGGTGCTGTGGTTGGTAACAATGCTATTGCCTGTTAATATTCCACCTAAAATCAGACCGTATGTTTATATGTTGGTTTGTTCTTTGCATGGATTTCTATATGGGATATTGTACGCACCTGCGCAAGCTTTATTATATCATCTGAATATGAAGGGAACTATTGCGTGGATTGTTGCAGGATTTCCGTGGGATATTGTTCACGGAATCAGTAATTTCTTTTGCGGTATTTTAATTGTGCCGTTGATTTCTGTTTTAAAACGCTGTGAAAGAAGATAATAGATATTATATTCTCCTGAAAGGAATGAATTCAATGACTCCGTTAGAACGGATTGCTTATTTGCAAAAAACATTACAATACCACAATGATAAATATTATAATCAGGATGCGCCTGAAATTTCTGATTTTGAATATGATGCATTGCTTCGTGAACTGGAACATTTAGAGGCAGAGCATCCCGAAGCGGATACTGAAAATTCCCCTACAAAACAGGTAGGCGGCGTTGCTGACAGTGCATTTGCACCGGTGGAGCATATTGTTCC